>NZ_CATKVU010000006.1:0-300000 GCF_949820605.1 Segatella copri | reverse complement strand
TACCAGTATTATAGTTATATTCCAAATCAAAGCCTTCGTCAGCCGAGCCAAAATGTCTGGTATAGACACCATGATTTGAAAAAAACTTCAAATCCAAAAGGACTTTTTGTATATTATCTTTTGTAATCATATATTTTTTATTTTTATCTTTTTTTCTATCGACAATGCTTTTGTTTTATAGCAATATCAATATACTCAAAATCAACTGCAAATATACAACATTTTTTGGAGAATCTATACCATACAAGGATTTTTCTTTCTCAAAATATTATATTTTCCACCTCCTTGTCCTCTAAACACATTTATAATAGTGAAGTGCTCACTGATTTGAGACCAACTTAATTTTCTAGACACCGTATGGAAAATTTGAAGAGTCATCTTCTTTATTTTATCCATAAAACTATTTCTTTATATTTATAAAAATTGAGCCCACTTTAAAAGGGGCTCAGTTCTTCCTCTTTTTTCTCCCCATACCTTTTTCTTACCCTCTTTTAGAAAGAAAATTCTAGAATTTCTTGGCAGTTTCAATAAAAAAGTGTATCTTCGCAGCAGATTTATAGAATCTAAACTGATAATTTATGGGTAGATACATCAACCCCTTTTACCGACTGGGGTTTCAAACGTCTCTTCGGTCAAGAGTTCAGCAAGGACTTGCTGATAAATTTTTTGAACGACTTGTTTGAAGGCGAGTTTCAAATCAAGGACGTAACATTCAAGGATAAGGAACAGCTTGGAGATACTAATGATCTCCGTGGCTGCATCTTCGATATCTATTGTGTTACCGACGATGATAAGCATTTCATCGTCGAGATGCAGAACAGATGGGTACCTTTCTTTGTGAACCGTTCCATCTAGAACGCGAGACAGGTTTTGAAAAATGGATTTATGTATTGAAGTATATGGAAGTATTGGAAAGATTGCCTTTTACGGCGCAGAAGAAGATATTCGATTATCTTGCTAAATTGGCAGATATTCGTTGCTTGAGTAGTGAGGAGCAGGAAAAATACGATGAAAGTATTAAGGCTGTTGACGATTACTACTCCGGTCTTTATGGCTCGTATGTTGAAGGCGAGGAAAAGGGTAGAGCGGAAGGTGAACTGTCTAAAGGTTTGGAAGTAGCCCGCAACTTGTTGGCAATGGGTATTTCTTGGTCTCAAATCATGCAGGCAACTGGATTGACAGAAGAACAATTGAAGCAACTTCAGTCGTAGTATTAGATTTCTGCCTGGTGCTTTGCTGGATTTAAATCCGGCAAAGCACCAGGCAGAAATCTCCTTCAGCTCTATACACATTATATAATAAATAGGTAAATAAGTAATGCCCACAGAAATCAAAACTACACTTTTCCTAAAAAAGCTGGATTTTAATAGGTAAAAACATGGATTTTACCCCCATAAACCACCCTTTTTTGCAAAGGCGATTTTCATAGCAAATCGTAAAGGACTTTTAAAGGATTGGAAAACCTTAATGACCTATAATGACCTTGACCTTAATGACCTTAACGACCTTATCCCCTAAATAGTCAGTCTCAATTGTCAACAGAAAATCACATTACCCAAGCTAAAATAGCTAGAAAGACCGGATTTTTTTTTGCAGAGAAAGGAGGAGAAAATGCCCTTAGAGCAAGAAAAAGTGGTTCCGATGGCACTTTTCACCCCTTCAGAAGACAAAAACAAGAGGGGTTAAAGGCTGAATGAAAGGGGAAAAAACGAGGATTTACAAGGAATTTCTTGATATATTTTGTCAAGATTCTCATAAAAAGAGCAAGAAAACTGGGATAGATCGAAGGAGATTCTGTGCGTTTTAATAGCATTAAACGAGGGAAACAAAACAGTTCAATCAACGACTATCAAACTGATTATCAACACGATATATTCAATACCACATTCTTCCAGAATAGCTTTCAGAAGCTCTATCGTGTCATTAAGGGTCAGGGGCATTAAGGGTCATTAAGAAAAAGCAAATGTCATTTAGAGCCATAGTATAATATAAATATATATTTATTATTATACTATAGAGATATTTGCGCCCCCGAAAACCTTAATGACCCTTAATAACACTGACCCTTAATGACACCACCCCACATTTCCCCGCTTTTCAATCATCAAAAGCAATCCAAGGTTACTTTTGCAATCAGATGCAAAAACCTAAAACACTTATACCTCTACACATCAGTTACTTACGAACTATTTCTCAACATTCTACGGGAAAAAGCTTGCTTTCTGCTTCGAATTTTTGTATCTTTGCACCGGCAATCGAAAGAACAGTCTTCTTGTGCCAAAAGTCGGTCATCTATGAAGACCGAGGCTGGTCTTAATAGATGGCAGGCGCCGGTCATCAATGAAGACCACAAAATGGGCAGAGAACGGCTTTCTGGGGAATTGTGATTCAAGGAACTCTTAAACGCAGACAGAGCATGATCAACTTCAAGAACTTTCAAAACTTCAAGAAAGACCCCAGCATTACAAACAAGTGGGGAGAGTTATTCCTCCCCCTCTACCTTGCAGCTGTCGAATCCCATCTCCCTGGCTTTATCAGGACCAAAGGTGAAGTAGATGGCTTCACCCTCATCACAAACCTCGCCTTGGGAGTTCTCCAGAGTCAGGTGGATGGTGACGATGTTGCGGCGCTGACTAGCGATGTGACCACGCACCGTAATCTGCGAATCGGTGGTCATCACAGGCTTCTTGTACTTCACGTTGAGCTGCATCGTCACACCCGTGGTCTGCAGTTTGCGGTTGATAACCCAGCCTGCCACTTCATCCATCAGCATACTGATGATTCCGCCATGCAGGGTATTGATCCAGCCCTGGTAATTCTCGCCGGGATTCCAGATGGTAAGCACATCCTCACCCTCTTCCCAAAACTCAAGATGCAATCCTACAGGATTGTTGGGGGCACAGCAAACGCAGTTGTAACCCTCCTTGTTCAAATATGGATTTAATATCTTCTTCATTTTTCTAATTGATTAAACTGTTTTCTAACTGATTAAACTTTTTAAAACAAGGCAAAGGTACGAATAATATCTGATAAGGAAAAGTTTTTTAAAGATATTACGGTTAATTTTCCATAATAAAAAGTGAAGAAGCGTGGGAATTTTTAAAATTGATGTACTTTTGCAAGCTACAAAAAGACGATTATAAGTAAGTATGATTAAGATTTTAGTGATAGAAGACGAAAAGCGAGTGGCTGATTTATTGAAAATCGGTCTGGAAGAGAACGGCTATCAGGTTCTGGTGGCTTACGATGGTGAGATGGGATGGAGACTGTTTCAATCGAATGATTTCCAACTGATTATCTCAGACATCATCCTGCCGAAGCTCAATGGTTTCGAACTCTGCCAGAAAATCAGAAAGGCAGATGAAGAAATCCCTATTCTGATGCTCACGGCTCTGGGAACCGCCGATGATAAGCTGGAAGGCTTCGATGTGGGAGCCGACGACTACATGGTGAAGCCATTCGATTTCAGAGAACTGCTGGCGAGAGTGAGAGTATTGCTGAAAAGAAGAGCCGTGGCTAAGGTTGATGCGGTAAAGGAGATTTCATACGCCGACCTGTGCATCAATCTTGAAAGACAGGAAGTAACACGAAACGGCGAACCTGTCAAGCTTTCGCCTAAGGAATACAACCTGCTGGTTTATCTGGTGGAGAATGCAGAAAAGGTAGTGAGCCGAGTGGAAATAGCTGAAAAGGTTTGGAACACCCATTTTGATACGGGCACCAATTTCATCGATGTCTATATCAACTATCTGAGAAAGAAAATGGATAAGAACTTCGAGGTGAAACTGATTCATACCAAACCGGGAGTTGGTTTTATCTTGACGGACAAGATGTAACGAACCAAACAGATAAACCGAATAAGAATTTGAATAAAATCTGAAAGAAAAGAGATATGAAGATCAGAACAGCCCTTACCCTTAAATACACCTGCATTACGGCAACCATATTTCTGCTTTGCATGGTGCTCATTTACCTGGTCAGCGAACATACCCGCGACCAGACTTTCTTCAGAAACCTGAAAAGCGAAGGCATTACCAAGGCCAATCTCTTCCTGGCCGGACAGGTAGATGCCAAGACCATGCAGTCGGTTTATCTGAACAATAGGAAGTTTATCAACGAGGTAGAGGTTGCCGTCTATACTACCGATTTCCACATGCTCTACCACGACGCCATCCACAACGACATCGTGAAGGAAACCGAAGGGATGATCAAGGAAATTATTCAGAAAAAAGAGATTGAATTCCACATCGGAAAATACCAGGGCATCGGAATGGTTTTCCAATACAAGGGAAAGGATTATATTGTTACAGCTGCCGCTTATGATGGCTACGGCTACGACAACCTGGTGGGACTGCAGGAAACCCTCATCTGCCTCTTCATCATCGGATTGTCGCTGCTCTTTATCGCCGGCTATGTTCTGGCAAAACTCTCCCTCAAACCGATAAGAAACATCGTGAACGAGGCTGAAACTATTACAGCCTCCCACATCGACCGCCGCATCCCCGTGAAGAACGAAAAAGATGAGTTGGGCGAACTGACCATCGCCTTCAATGAACTGCTCAAGCGACTGGAGATTTCATTCAATTCACAGAAGCAGTTTGTGAGCAACGTGTCTCACGAACTGCGTACTCCTCTGGCTGCCCTAACAGCCGAAATCGATGTTTCGCTGCAGAAAGAGCGAACCAACGAGCAGTACCAGCTCGCCATGCAGAACATGCAGCAGGACGCCAAGCGAATGACCCGACTGATAGACGGTTTGCTGAACCTGGCAAAGGCGGATTACGGCAAGGAAGAAATCAGCATGCGAGAGGTTCGCCTGGATGAACTTTTATTAGATGCAAGAGAACTCATCCTGCGGGCGCATCCGGAATACAGCATCGACCTACTCTTCTGCAACGAGGAAGAAGACGATGACAGTCTGATTACCGTCCTCGGCAATCCTTATCTGCTGAACATCGCCTTCTCGAATCTGATAGAGAACAACTGCAAGTATTCGGAGAACCATTCGTCTATCGTTCAGATTTCATTCAGAGACAAATGGAGCATCGTCCGCATGACTGATAACGGTTTTGGAATGTCGGCAAAGGATAAGGAGAATCTCTTCACCTTATTTTATAGAGGAGGCGGAGATGAGAAGAAGAAAGTAGAAGGCTACGGCATCGGAATGACACTGGCCCATAAGATTATCCATCTGCATGATGGCAACATCGCCGTGCATTCGGAGCAGGGCAAGGGAACCCTCTTCATTGTGGAGATTCCACATATCTAGCATAATCCTCACAATATACATCTCCCTATTAATGAACGACTTACTGATTCTCTAATAGTTTTCTAATACCGTTCTAATTCTTTTCTAACGGCTTCTTCCACATAGTTTGCTTACCTTTGCAACCGCAAAACAATAATTCACATCAAGTAAAAGTAAAGCAATTATGTGGAAGAAGAAAAAGAACATCAGAAAAATGGCTTTCAATACCGAGACGGTATTGATGGCTGCCAAGGCACCACTCAACACGGTGCTTACTTACTTCCAGACTACCTCATTGGGACTCACCGATGAAGAAGTAGAGAAGAGACAGTCACTCTATGGCAAGAACGAGATTGTACACGAGCAGAAGAAAAAGCCGCTCGTAATGCTTGCCAAGGCTTTTATCAATCCTTTCGTAGGAGTGCTCACCGTACTGGTAGCCATCTCTTACGTGATGGATGTGTGGATGGCAAATGCTGGCGACCAGGACTGGACTTCCATCATCGTAGTCTCGACCATGATTATTCTGAGCACCATCCTCCGCTTTGTGCAGGAATGGAAAGCCAACCGCTCCAGCGAAGCTCTACAGAAGATGGTGACCAACACCTGCTATGTAATGCGTCTCGGCACAAGCACCCGTGGCGGTTCGCCAGGCGATGAAATCAGCAACGAGGAACTGGTACCTGGCGACCTCATCATGCTCTCTGCCGGCGACATGATTCCTGCCGATGTCCGCATCATCGAATCCAAGGATTTGTTCGTCAGCCAATCCAGTTTGACAGGCGAATCAGATTCCATCGAAAAATTCCCGAATCTTTCGGAAGCCCGCAACCATACAGGCAGCATCGTTGACCTCGACAACATCTGCTTCATGGGATCCAACGTGGTGAGCGGATCGGCAAAAGGCATTGTCTTCGCCACTGGCAACCACACCTATCTGGGAACCATTGCCAAGAACGTGGCGGGCCATCGTGCCGCTACGGCTTTCGACAAGGGAATCACCAAGGTGAGTCTGCTGCTCATCCGCTTCATGCTCGTAATGGTTCCTATAGTATTCCTGGTCAACGGAATTACGAAGGGCGACTGGTTGGAGGCTTTCATCTTCGCCATCTCCGTGGCCGTGGGACTTACCCCAGAGATGTTGCCGATGATTGTAACCGCCAACCTTTCGAAAGGAGCGATGGTAATGTCGCGCAAGAAGACCATCGTAAAGGATTTGAACGCCATTCAGAATTTCGGTGCCATGAACATTCTCTGTACCGACAAGACGGGCACCCTGACGCAGGACCACATCGTATTGGAGCGCCACGTGAACGTGGATGGAACCGAGGATAAGGAAAACCGCATTCTGCGCCACGCTTATTTCAACAGTTATTTCCAGACGGGACTTAAGAACCTGATGGATCGCGCCATCCTCTCGCACGTCAAGGAACTGGGACTGGAATCGCTGAGCAGCTCATATAAAAAGGTGGATGAGATTCCGTTCGATTTCACCAGAAGACGCATGTCGGTGGTGGTAGAAGACAGAAATGGCAAGCGACAGATTATCACCAAGGGAGCCGTAGAAGAAATGCTGACGGTTTGCAGCTTTGCGGAATTCGGCGGAAAGGTTCAGCCTTTATCAGACAGCATGCGAAGCAAGGCACAGAGATTCGTGAAGGAGATGAATGCACAAGGTATGAGAGTGCTGGCCCTGGCGCAGAAGAGTTTCCTGAGCAAGGAAAACAACTTTGCCATTGAAGATGAAAAGGAGATGGTTCTCATTGGCTATCTCGCCTTTCTAGACCCTCCAAAGGAATCAGCTTCCCAGGCCATCAAGCAGTTGCACGAGCACGGCGTGGAAGTAAAAGTACTTTCGGGAGACAACGAGGCGATGGTAAAGGCGATTTCCCGACAGGTGGGAATCAATACTTCTGATTCCGTTACGGGGCCGGAACTCGAAAACATGAGTCAGGAGGCGAAACAGAAAGCGGTGGTAAAATGTAGCATCTTCTCGAAGCTTACACCGATGCAGAAGTCGGAAATAATCCAGCTCCTGCAGAAGAAGAACAACACCGTGGGCTTCCTGGGCGACGGAATCAATGACGCAGCAGCCTTGAGAGAATCAGATATCGGAATCTCGGTAGATTCAGCTGTAGATATTGCCAAGGAGAGTGCCGACATCATCCTGCTGGAGAAAGACCTGATGGTTTTGGAGAACGGCGTACTGGAAGGCAGAAAGACCTTCGGAAACATCGTGAAATACGTGAAGATGACGGCTAGTTCCAACTTCGGAAACATGTTCAGCGTACTGGCAGCGAGTTCCTTCCTGCCTTTCCTGCCGATGCTTCCGATTCATCTGCTCATTCAGAATCTGCTTTATGATATTTCGCAGACCACCATTCCTTTCGACCGCATGGACAGGGAATACCTCGCCAAACCACGCGTGTGGGACTCGGGCGACCTGAGCAGATTCATGATCTGGATTGGACCAATCAGTTCGATATTCGATATTGTCACCTACATGGTGCTGTGGTGGGTATTCAAGTGCCAGGGGCCGGATATGGAATCCCTTTTCCAGTCGGGTTGGTTTGTAGAGGGTTTGCTCTCGCAGACACTCATCGTTCACATGATCCGCACCCGCAAGGTTCCGTTCATCCAGAGTTCTGCCTCATGGCCTGTGATGCTGATGACCATCTCCATCATGGCAATCGGCCTCTGTATTCCGTTCACCTCATTCGGCAGTTCGATAGGCCTGACTCCTCTTCCATGGACCTACTTTCCATGGCTCATAGGCATTCTGCTGTCTTACTGCGTATTGACGCAATGGCTCAAAACCCTTTATATCAGGGCTTTCAAACGCTGGTTGTAATGTAAGAAAATGTTTATTGTCTGTTCCGTCTGATTACCTAGAAATAGGGGCTAGACGGAACCCAGATTATTTAGAAGAAACAAAAATACCTAGAAATGGGGATAGAGATAAGGCCCTCGCTATTTAGAAGAAATAAAAATACTGATTATTAAGTATTGCAGGATTTTAAAATATCAAGTATCTTTGCAGCGTGAATTAGAAAGATGCTCGCAGGCGGCGGGCAAGTGAACAAGAAATTATACAAAAACATAAAGAAAATGAAGAGAATTATTTTTATTATTTTAGGCTGCATCAATATTTGCCTTGCTTATGCTCAGAGCTTTAACGGACAATATATTTCTGAATGGCAATGGGACATGAACAAAAATACGAATCTGATCAATCAGCTGAGATTGGAACTGAGTGTTCCTATAGGAAAAGGAAAGGATTCGTTCGAGGCGGCTACGCTGCATGTGGCAAAGACCAACGATGGCATTATTGATGACTGGCAGGGATTTTCGAACATAAATGCGGATAATAATTTCGCTATGCTTGCCGTGCTGGGCTACATGCACGAGTGGAATTCGGGCCATCTGTTTGTGGGTGTGAGGAATGTGAACGAGGATTTCTTTACCTCTGACGTTACGGATCTTTTCCTGAACAGTTCTGAAGGAATTTTTCCTACCGTTGCTTCCAGCTATCCGATAGCCAATTATCCGTATTCGGGCTTGACCCTTTACTTTGATGTAACCAAAGGAAAATGGACATTCAGAAACAGTCTGTATAATGGTGCAGGATATAATGGTTGGAAAGCTCACGACAATCCCTTTCTGGTCCGCCCGAAGAAGGATGGAATCTTCAATATGTCGCAGTTGGAATACAACGATAAAGGTGGGAAATATTTTGCAGGTGCTGCCGTTCATACCCGTCAATATCCGATAAACGAGGATGGCGAAATGGTTTCTGCCGATGAATCCAAGGGCAAGGTCACCTGTGCCTGGTGGGTTTACGGAGAGCAGAGTGTTTGGAAGTCAGGAGACAAGAACATTTCGTGCATGGTGCAATATTCCGAGAACACCAGTCATCAGAATGCCTGCTACCGATACGCCGAACTTGGCGGCGCCTATCAGGACGATAAGAACGAGTGCGGATTGTCAGGCCAGTACGCCCGCTTCCTGCAGGGTTCGGAATATTCTATGGAAGTAACGTGGAAAAGACAGCTGACGGAATCCATCTCCCTTCAGCCATCGTTCCAATACATCAAAAACGACAATGGAGATTTCACGGCGCTCAGTGCCCGACTCTATGTGAATTTCTAAAGGAAGAGAAATTTAGCAAAAAGTGTACATCGTTTGACTTCAAAAAACAAACGATGTACACCTTTTTTATATGGTAAAATAACAGCTACCCACTATTCGGAATGAAACTATAGCATCTGAGACAATTCCCATGCCCTTACATGCGTAATACCCTTGCGAGAAGGCAACTGGAGATCATCAAGCGACACTACAACTTTTTCATAGTTATCTGCTATACATTCCAGCGGAGCATATTCACGCTCTATGGTCTGCTCATCTATAAGCATATAAGTGGCTTGTACATATATGGTACGATCGTTCTTGATGGCAACGAAATCAACCTCTTTATCCTTAATGCTACCCACATATACATCATATCCATAACGCAACAACTCTAGATAAACAAGATTCTCCAACAGATACCCAGCTCCATAGCCGAATCCGGCATAGAGATAATTTTTAAACGATAAATCGTTCATATAGTATTTACAACTGCCAGAAAGGATCTCCTTCCCTTTGATATTGTAGCGCAAAGCACGATGTGCAAGATAAACTTCTTCTATATATCCCAAATATAGAGATACTGTATCATACGAAGTCTTGCGTCCTTTGCTTTTTATGAAGTTGGTAATATTGGTAACAGAAAGAAGATTGGAAGAATTATTAACCAGATAGGCAAACAAATCTTCGAGCAGTCTTACATCGCGAATCGTATATCTACGTATGATGTCTTTCAGTAATACCGTATCCTTCAATCCCGAAATATAGTTACGCTTTACATCGGAAGACTGGAAATGCACGAGTTCAGGATAACCTCCATCAGCCATATACGTCAAATAACTCTCTCTGCCGACAGGGAGCTGATGAATGCTAGCATATTCCCCGTAAGACAACGGGAATATGTGAAATTCCACATATCTACCAGATAGAAGAGTGGATAATTCTCCTGAGAACATCTTTGAATTAGAACCTGTGATAAATATCTCGTAATCTTCAGTATAATCCTGAGACAGCGAGTTGACTACACGTTCCCAACCATCAATATCCTGCACTTCATCTATAAAGATGTAGATTCGTCCTTCAGGCTTTAATTCCTTCCGGTACAGACGGATAAAATTGTCCAAATCCTTATAGTTCTCTATAAAATCGAACGCCGTCAGTTCTCGGTTGATAAAGACAATATTATTGCTGCTGACCCCCTGTTGCACAAGATGCATGGCAGTTTGACGCAATATATAACTTTTTCCCACACGTCGTTGTCCCGTAAGTACCTTCACCACCTTGCTGCCAAGATATGAAGCGACACTTTCGGTATAAAGCGGACGAGGAAAACCACAATCGATGGTGTTACCGAACCAAAGATTATACTTCTTTACTGATTCTATATTTTCGTTCATACTCGAATTTTTGTGCAAAGATAGCATTTTTTTCGTGTATAGACGAAAATATCTCTGTTTTTAACAAGATTTTCGTGTATAGACGAAAATCTCCTTATTTCCATCATTGTTTTCGTCTATGGACGAAAATTTTGAAGTATCGAGATTGTTTCAATCTTATTTCCTTGCTATCCATTTCGGCAAGACCAGGGTGCCCATCACCAGGAAAGGGTAATAGAAGATGGCGCGCCAGAGCATGGCGGCAAGGATGGCTACTGAGGCATCGGGCAGGAAATCGGCATAATAAAGGCGGAACATCAACTCTGCCACGCCACTTCCGCCAGGCGTAGGACTCAGAATGGAAATCATCCACATCACCCATTGGCGGCACCAAGCCACCAGCATGTTGCCCTGACAATGAAAGGCAATGAGAATAGCTACCACGATGGCGAATCTCGACAGCCACGCCAAGAAAGTATAACCCATCAGCTGCAGCCAGAATCTTCCGCCCTCCAGCTTTGCCTCCTCCGAAGCCATCGTCATCTCCTCGGAAAACTTCTCTACCTTGGGTAGGAATCTGCGAAGGAAAGGAATCTTGCAGCATCCCTTCAATACCCAGCCCAGAATCTGAGGACGATGCAACAACAAGAGGTAGAGGATGACCGTCCAGACAGCAACGATAAGGGTGCTGACTATGAAAATAACCTGCACTCCGCCCTTAATCCATTCGTTCGTAGCATCCGCAGAAATCCCCACTTCATCAGCCAAGCTGAACAAGAGATGCGATGGAACACAGAAATAGAGCAACACGCAACTGATGGCAAGAAAAGCCTCATCAGCCAGCAGG
The DNA here is from genome assembly GCF_949820605.1 of Segatella copri. NCBI lineage: Bacteria > Pseudomonadati > Bacteroidota > Bacteroidia > Bacteroidales > Prevotellaceae > Segatella > Segatella copri. The sequence goes on along the minus strand of NZ_CATKVU010000006.1, from coordinate 288,401 downwards.
GCTGCAAACATAGTGAAGATACTTCTACCCATAGAAACTCCCTCGCGATTGAGATAGACAAAAGCCAATCCACTTCCCCCCACCGCCGAAGGAGTGACGGCAGAAGTAAACTCGCAGAGCACATTGATGCGGAACGCCTCGGCTACAGATAACTTACGCTGGCAGAGATGACGGAAACGGAGGGTGAGCATCAGATTCTGGACCGCAAAGAGCAACACGCCCATTACTACTCCCAGAAAGAACCTGGGAGACAAATCTATCCTGCTCAGAACTTCCACATCAAACTCCCGAATCATCATTCCAACGATGACCACCAGTCCGATGGAAGCCGCCAACCATAAATGCCATTTTTTCATATTACTCTCAAAATAAAACTATACCTTATTATATATAGTAATATAACGATTAAATGGCTAATCTATTTTGTTGTCTGTCAATTAAATGCTGATATCTGTCCAAAACTTCTACAGCAATGTCCTCCCAAGAGCGCACCAGGGTCTCCTCAGCTCCCTTTGCAGCCCAGGAAATAATGGTTGGGCGCTCCAGAATATAACGGAGTCGATTGGCAAAGGCCGTTACGTCGTTATCCGAGAGGAATCCGTTGATTCCATCCTGAATGATTTCCGCCGTATTGCTGCCCCTTGCCACGATGGAAGGCGTATGAAGCGAAGCAGCCTCCCTTACCACCAGAGGGGCATTATCATAGATGGATGGGAAGAGGAAGAGATCGGAAGCCATATAGATCATCTGCATCAACTCCCGGGATTGCACGCTTCCGAAGAAGGTAATCTTATCCTTGCGGTAATCGCTGTTTCCCGACAAGCCGAGCTTTGCCGCCATCGCCTGCATATCAGCCCTAGCATAACCATCGCCCACGAAAAGGGCGTGATAAGGCAAATCCTTCACCTTGGCTAATGCCTCGATGATGAGTTTCACGTTCTTCTCCCAGATATGCTGCCCCACGAAAAGGAGCAAGGGTTCATCTACTGCCACATAAAGCTCTTTCTTGGCTGCCCATTTCATCTCCTCGGTATAAGGCGCATCGGCAAATTCGGTTCCGTTATCCACCACCTCAAAGGTTCCCTTGTAGCCATACTCGCGCAGGGTTTCGCCCACAGAAGCTTGAGGCACCCACACCTCATCTACGCTCTCGTAAAACTTCACCACCTTGCCCACGAGATAATCCACCAGAGCCTTGTTGGGAATTACTCTCTCAAAATCGTCACGATATTTGGAATGAAAGGTTGCCACCAATGGAATCCCCATCCTGCGAGCCGTCTTCAGGGCAAAATCACCCGAAGAGAAAGGACAATGGGCGTGTAAGATTTCAAAATTCTGAGCAGCAACCTGCTTCTGGAACTTGAAATCGAGCGATGGGAAGCCATAACGGTAAGGATGGCGACCGGGAACCGGAAACGAGCGATACTGGAAAACGGAATAAGGAAGCTGAGACTCATCGAGTCCTGGCATTTCCGGGGTTACAACCGCCACGTCCTTGCCCTGCTGATAAAAGCAGCGAGCCAAATTGCTTACCGTGAGTGAAACACCATCCATGACGGGTGGAAAACATTCATTGAACAATCCTATCATAATCTGTAAATCTTATTTGTTATTATCCTATTCTTGCTAAATAAAAAGCTATGTGAGAATCTTATAAATCTTCTATTTGAGAATCTTATAAATCGGCGAAGCCTCCGGCTGTTGATTATCATCATTCGTAAACGGAACCTTCAGGATGCTGGCGATGGTAGGAGCCACCTGCTTGGTATAGATGGTTCTGCCACCTTCCATTTCTCCCAGATGCTGAATGTCTTTTCCGAAAGCCACCAGCCAGGTCTGATTGCTGCCCTTAATTCTTCTGCCATGTTCCGCCCAGGAAGCTTTGGAATCAACTTCGCCACGGTTGGCGTGAACTCCCAGGCTTTCTCCCCTGCCATGATCGCAGGTGATAAGAAAGGTGGTGTTGCCCTTGTAAAATGGGTCCTGCTGGCAGCATTCCCATAACTGTCGAATAAACTGGTCGTTCTGATGGGCAGCATTCAGATACTCCTGCCATTTTCCATGATGACCGTAATAATCGGTCTCGCAAAACTCTACGAAGAGAAGCTTGGGATGCTTCTCCTTGAGGGTCTTCAAGGCACGGTTCAGAGTCACGCTGTCATTTCTTACCTGTTTGCTCACCCTGTGAGGAGAGCGGAAATCCACCGGCAATTCGCTTCTGCGATAATTCAGGATATAAGGAATCACATCCCAACTCGCCACGGCATTCACCCTGTCCTTGTACTCCGAACAAGCCTCTGCCAATTCCAGAACCGACCGGTTGGGGTTATACTGCTTGCGGTTATCAAAAATGTGCTCATCATCGGTTACACCACAGAGCATCTCGCTGTAACCGGCATAGGATTTCCAGATGCCGTTGGCCACCTCCATCTTCGATTTCCGGTTACGGTTGCCTATCATGCAGCCCTTCTTCCTGCCCATCTCCCAGAGAAACGGCATCAGACTGTCGCGCCTGGCACCCTCAAACACCTCCTGCCATCTCAAACCATCAATGGCAATCACTACCACACGCGACTCCTCCTTCTTGCTATCCTTGCCATACACGGCGAGCAGGAACAACAAGGGAAGAAGCAGCAACAATGGAATCATTTTCTTCTTCATAAGCCTGGTTCTCCTTTCTATAATAATAAGTATCGTAAGCGTTTTCTATGGCGGCAACGATTCGGCTTTCAGCATGGTTCTCCCACATTCTGAACTCCACATCCTCCTCGTAATCACGGGCAAAAGCCTTCAGTTTATCGATGTCGAAATCCTCGCTCACCACGCCAGCCATTTCTCTTTCTGCATCCATCGCATTACATTCCTGCTCCACATGAGCCGGAATCAGCATGCAAGGCTTGCCCATGTAGAGTGCCTCACAGACGCTTTCGAAGCCAGCGGTGGTGGCGAAAGCCTTGCAGCCTGCCATCATCTTGAGGAATTTTTCGTCGTTGATGCGATGGAAGGTGAGCGTATCATCTACCTTCAGTTCTTCGGGCGCATCGGGCTGATCCCAGAAAAAATGAAGATGGGTATGGGGATGCTTCTCGTGCCAAGCCTTCACATCCTCGGCAAAACCGGCATTCAGCATGTAGCCCATAATGTAGTCGCCATGATGACGGATGATGGTCTTGGCTTCCTGACGGAGCAACGGCGGAACCACCTTAATGCCGTGCACAGGCTCATCCCCGTAGTCACGGATGGAGAGTGCCAACTTGGCTGTGGCTCCCATACAGGTGATACGGGTAAAGAATTTTAATAAAGATTCTGGTACGGAATACTTTCCAGGCATCTGGAAAGAAGGATGGAGGAAGAGGTACTGGTGACCGATGCAAACCTCAGGAATACCGAAACAGAAGAGAGAACAGGTAATGCCGCACAACACCTCGTAGAAATTGATGATGATGTCAGCTCCGCTCTCCTGGATATTCTTCCGTATCAAATGGATACTTGAAAGATAGTTGGGAACCAAGAGCGTATTGTAAGCCAGGGAGCGCAGGAGATTGAACTTGCGGTTGTCCTTAGACGGCAAGAAATTCGGACTGTCAAAAACCTCGATAGGAGTACCTATCTTATTCTGGAAGAACTCAGGAATCACCCTGTTCTTGCTCTTGCCCACTAAAACCTTCACTACTTCATGGCCCTCGTGCAGAAGCATCTGCTTAAGCGCCAACGCCTGGGTGAGATGACCTCTACCCTCTCCTTGAATTACAAAAATTACCTTCATTTTTCTTTATACATCTTTAAACATCTAATATTATGCTGGCGAAGCGGCAGATGCATGTTACACGAAGCTGTCCATCGCCCCTTTCCGAGTGCAAAGGTATAAGTTTCATATTTCAAAGATGTGAGAGAAAAATGAAGATAGGGTTAAAAACTCAGAATACGATTAGAGCCTTATTCCTGAATCGAGTTCAGGAATAAGGCTCTAAATAAAATACTAGAATATCGGCTGACCTACACAGCCATTTGGCGCCTGAACATGAAGCAGGGCGGCGATGGTTGGAACAATATCGGTCATGAAAGTCTGCTTCGTGGTAGCCCCATGCTGGATTCCCCAACCCATGAAAACCAAAGGAATGTGGGTGTCGTATGGATTCCACTCACCATGATCGGTTCCCTTCATGCCGTGGGCATAGAAATTCGGCTTCAATACGATGGCCACATCACCGCTTCGCTCACGGTTGTAACCATTCACGATGCGCATCTTCACATCCTCAGGAATGCTCTCGGTCATCGTCTTCTCCATATCGCAGGCATACTGCACGCAACTGTCTTCCTTCAACACGTCCACCACGCTCTGCTTGATCTTGGCGAAATCCAACTTGTTTTCCTTGATGATGTTTCGATTGAAAAACACCTGATAGTTCATCACGGTCTTCACCAAATCACCCACGTTAGGATACTCCTGAGCCAAGGTCTGATTCAGCTTCTTCGCCACCGCATCACCATCCCAACTGCCCGCAGGAATGCGGCGGTCTTGCAGGAAACGGGCGTTGTTCATCGCTCCATGATCGGCACTCAGGAAAGCCAGATAATTTCCTTTGCCCACCTTCTCATCGAGATAAGAAAGAAAATCGGCTATCGCCTTGTCCAGGCGCAGATAAGTATCCTCAGTCTCTACCGCATGAGTTCCCACCTGATGACCGATATAATCCGTGCTGGAGCAGCTTACTGCCAGCAAGTCGGTTTCATCATCTGCACCCAACTGCTCGCCGTCTATCGCCGCCTTTGCCAAATCAATCGTCAGCGAATTGCCGAAAGGAGTTTTGCGGATAATGCTGTAACCATATTTCTTATAAAGGGCTGGAAGATTGAGCGGCAGCGTAGCCTTCATGCCCTTGCGGATGCCATCCTCATACTCGTTCTCATCTTCCGTACTTTCAACGTAAGTATTCTCAGGATAGAGTGTGTTCCATTTTTCCGAGAGATAACGCTCTGGCAGATGCTGGTTATTGAACGCGTCCACCCACTTGGGCAACTGGTTCATATAATAAGAACTGGTGATGAACTTGCCGCTCTCATCATCAAACCAGTAGGCACCGTTCGGATTATGACCTGCAGGAAGAATGGAAGCACGGTCTTTCAATGCCACGCCCACCACCTTGGCTCTGCCGTTGGATGCAATCTTCATCTCGTCGCCGAGAGTCGTAACCCATAGATTTCTGGGCGACATCAAGCCCGCCTTACTGTTGGAACCCACCGGTTTTACGGTTTCATCATCCGTGCAATACACCTTCTTGCCATTCTTCACAAAATTGTTTCCAGCGATTCCATGGATAGATGGAACACTACCAGTATAGAGACAAGTATGACCGATGGCGGTAACCGATGGAACATACGGAATACGGGTGTTTTCGCAAGAGAAGCCCTCGTTGAGCAGTCGCTTGAATCCACCTTCACCATAGCGCTTCTGATAGCGATAGAGATAATCCCATCGCATTTGGTCAACCACGATGCCCACTACCAGTTTGGGGCGCTGAACGTTAGAAACATTCACCTGTTGGGCAGCAGCAGAGCCGCATCCCAGAAATGCCAACGCAATAAAACTAAATACCTTATTCATTTCTTTCTTCAAAAATACTGTAATGCTTTTTACCGCTGCAAAGGTATTTAAAGGATGTTGCCATCATGTTACAAAGAAATGAAAGAAGAGTGAAGAAAAAAATACTGATTTCAACTTCATCTTTTCTTCACCAGATAGAAACCACGATGTAACAAAATCATTCTACTTTTGCAGTCGAAAAAAATAAATATGCAAGAAACAATAGATTATGAACAGATTTAAGATTGTATTAATGGCTTCCCTGCTCGTGCAGGGCGTAGCATGTCTGGAGGCGAAAGCCGACAATACTCCAGAAGGAAACAAAACTAATTCTAAAGCATTGGGCGTGAATGCAGTAAGCGGCAAGGTGACCAACGAACAGGGCGAGGCTTTGCCTGGCGTGGTGGTTCGCTGCGGAAACACGAATGTACAGACTGATTTGAACGGCGAGTTCCACGTCAACGTGAACGATGGTGACAAACTCACCTTTACTTATATAGGATACAATACCATCACCAAGGATGCTGACGACAACAACCTGAAGGTAGTGATGAAGGAAAATACACAGGCCCTGGGCGAAGTTATCGTCACTACCCAGAAGAAGAAGCAGAGTAGTTTGGAGATTCCTGTGGCTGTAAGTGCCGTAACAGGTAGCGTGATGGAGAAACTCAATCTCCACCAGATGGACGACGTGGCTCAGTTGACCCCAGGCGTTCAGATTCAGCTGCAGAGTCCTAACAACCCTGGCTACGTGATTCGTGGTGTAACTTCAGATGGCGGCGAGGCTTATTCCCAGCCAAGAGTTTCCGTGTTTATGGATGGTGTTTCTACATCTAGAAGCCGCTCTTCTGCCGTTGAACTATTCGACTTGGAACGATTGGAAGTAGTAAAAGGTCCTCAGGGAACTCTCTTCGGAAGAGGTGCTGAGATTGGCGGAATCAACATCATCCGCCACAAACCGGTAAATGAACAGAAGGGCGAACTTTCCATGAACTACGGCAGCTACAACCAACGCCAGGTAACAGGTTTCATCAACACCCCAATCATCAAGGACAAGCTTGCCAACCGCTTTGCCTTCGACTACGATGCACGCGATGGTTTCATCAAGAACGAGGCAGGCGGCAGACTGAACGGCAAGAATGCCCTGGCTTTCAGAAACTCTACCCAATGGTGGGCTAACGATGATACTTCCGTGGGCGTGGTACTCGATTATCAGCACGATGATTATCCAGGCACTTCCTTCCATAGCATCAACCCAGCCTTTGGCAATAGCAACCCAAACAGTCCTGCAAACCTGGAAGCCGGCAAGCAGTTGGGCATCAAGCGAAACGTGGGTGGCGCCCTGCTCAATATCGACCACAACATCAGCAACCGCTGGTCGTTTAATTCCATCACCGGATTCAGAGCCTTCAACAGCAATGAGCATTTCGATGCAGATGGTACTTATCTCCCACTCCTGCTCTGCGAGGAAAAAGAGAAGGGAACTCAGTTTAGCCAGGAATTCAGATTCAATTATGATGACAAAAAGTTCTTCTCTGGCTTCCTGGGAGCCAGCTATTTCTACGAGAATTCATCACAGGATGTCAACGCCAAGGCGAATCTCCAGTACCTCTATCCAGTGTTTATCCAGAAGAGTGTGAAGGCTTCGCTCAGCAGTCAGATAGATAATGTAAAGGGATTGCTCAGCCAGTATCTTCCTGCCGCTTACCTGCCGATGGTAGATGCTGCACTCGCCCAGCTCATGAGCAAGTGGTTCCCTGAGAATCCTGAAAAAGATGCTGATGGCAAACTGAAGGCACTGACCACCACTCCTGATATTTATGGTGATTTGAAGACTGCTCTGGGTGCTGTAGGAATGGATTTAGACCAGGTTCTTGCTGGCTTGGGCGATAACGGCAAACTGATTCAGGCTACCTTGCAGGGCATTTCGGCCAAAGCGCTCGATACTGCCTATACCGAACAGGGCAAGAATTACGGAACCAATCAGGCTGTAGAGGTTTTCGCTGACGGAACCTTCAAACTCACAAAGAATCTGAACTTCACCCTGGGTATCCGCGGAACTTACGAGAATCAGGAAACAGGCTACTCTTCAGCGACCGTACCAAGCATGTTTGGTGCCATACTTTATCACCCTACCGAGGGTAGCGCCAAGGTAACTGCCAAGGAGAGCTACTGGTCGTGGGTAGGTCGTGCAGCACTCAACTACATGATAGGTCGCAACAACATCTACGCCAGCGTGGCTCGTGGCCGTCGTCCGGGAGTGCTATATTTCAACAACGATCCTAAGGATTTCGAGACACTCGACCCTGAAATCATCTATAGCTACGAGGCAGGTGTAAAGGGAAGTCTCCTGCAAGGCAGATTGAATTACGATTTCTGCGCTTACTATTATGACTGGTATAACTATCAGACATCGGTTTTCAACGCTACCACCAGCAAGTTTGAATACGATGATGCAGGTCGTGCCCACAGTTTCGGTCTGGAGGCAAGCATCAGCTACTCTCCATGCCGCTACCTGAATCTCTTCGGCAACTGGTCGTACATAGAGGGCAAGTTCAACGACAAGGATGACAACGGAAACGCACAGCTTTATGCCGGCAACCGCTTTCGCCTTACTCCAAAGAACAGTTTTGCCATCGGCTTCGACCTGAACGTGCCAACCGGCGAGAAGGCTTCCTTCTATCTCTGCCCTACCTATTCATGGAAATCGAAGGTGTTCTTCGAAGAGAGCAACGAGCCAGAGTTTACCCAGGATGCCTACGGACTGCTCAACTTCACAGCCGGTTACCGTTTCCAGCCAGGCAAGGTTTACTACGAGATTGGAGCCTTTGGCAAGAACGTACTCGATGAGAAATATATCGTAGATGCAGGTAATTCCGGCCGACAGATTGGTTTCCCAACCTACATCGGCGGTTCCCGCTCCGTTGTCGGCGTGATGTTTAAAATGGGATTCTAAGACAATAAATGCAGACTGGAATACGTTTCATAAGTATAACGAAATACATATTGAAGAAATATATTAAAGATAAAAACAATGAAAAGAATTTTGATTTATATGATGCTGCTGATGGGAGTGATTCTCCCATCCTCAGCCAAGGATAGAGCCCAGCAGGTGATTGCCCACAGAGGCTATTGGAAGACAGAAGGTTCTGCCCAGAACTCCATCTCTTCTCTTCAGAACTCTTATAAGATAGGGGTTTACGGCTCAGAGTTTGATGTTCATATCACACGCGACGGCGAGGTGGTAGTTTTCCACGATGATGATGTTGACGGCATCAAGATAGAGAATGCCAACTATGCCGATATCAAGGACAAACGACTCAAGAATGGCGAGAAGATTCCTACCTTGAAGGACTATCTCAATGCTGCCAAGTCATTGGGCGATATGAAGCTCATCCTCGAAGTAAAAGAGCACATCCAGAAGAGCGATGAAGACCGCTGCATCGATGCCACCCTGAAGATGGTAAGAGAAGCCGGACTGGAAGCAAGAACAGAGTATATTTCCTTCAGCAAGCACGCCTGCGATTATCTCGTTCGCCACGCTCCAGGAGCCAAGGTTTCCTATCTCAATGGCGACCTAACCCCTCTCGATGCCAAGGATGCAGGCTATGCAGGCATCGATTACGAAGATAGCGTTTTCTACGAACATCCGTTATGGATCAAGGAAGCCCGGAAACTCGGCCTGATTACCAATGTCTGGACAGTCAACAATCTAAAAGCCATCAAATATTTCTTTAAGCAAGGCATCGATTACGTGACAACCAATGAACCGGAAAAAGCCAAGAATTTATAATACAACAATCAGAAAAAAGGGTAAGTTTCTCATCATGAGGGGCCTGCCCTTATTTTTTTTGCAAAAAGATTTAAAAAATAAGCATGAACAAGACAAGGTAATGATATTTTGTTTATTTTTGCAGTATCATTGCAAACAAACAGATTTAAGATATGAAAAAACTACTCTTATCCATTGCCTTTCTGCTCCCTGGTATGGGAATGATGGCGCAGACTCAGGTAACGACTGCCGAAGGTATCCTCGAAGGAAAAGACCTCTCAGGCATCACAGTATTCAAGGGTATTCCGTTCGCTGCCCCTCCGGTAGGAAATCTCCGCTGGAAGGCTCCGCAGCCTGTACAGAAATGGCAGGGCGTTCGCGAGGCCAAGGAGTTCGGACCGAACCCGATGCAGGAACCTCTCTTCGGCGATATGAACTTCGGTACGAAGACCAACAGCGAGGATTGCCTCTACCTTAATATATGGACACCGGCAAAGACCATGAAGGAGCATCTGCCGGTACTCATTTATTTCAACGGCGGAGGACTGATGGCGGGTAGCGGAAGCGAACCTCGATATGCGGGCGATGCGATGGCACGCAAGGGCATCATCTCCATCACAGCCAACTATCGTGAGGGCATCTTCGGATTCTTCGCCCACCCACAGCTCTCTAAGGAAACATCCTACAAGGGTTCCGGCAACTATGGATTCATGGACCAGGTGGCTGCCATCCAGTGGGTAAAGGATAACATCGAGGCTTTCGGTGGTGATCCTAACCGCATCACCATCGTAGGCGAATCGGCAGGTTCCATGTCGGTCAGCGCCCTGATGGCTTCCCCTCTCTGTCAGGGACTCTTTGCCCAGGCAATGGGTTCCAGTGGTTCGGTGATGGGATTCAAGAAGGTGGCTACACAGAAGGAAGCCGAGGAGAAAGGAGTGCAGCTTGCCCAGAAAATAGCCGAGATGATGGGTAAGGAAACCGGAAAGAAGGTGAAAAAGAACGTAGGAATGAAGAATCTCGACGACCTTCGTGCCCTTCCTGCCGAGAAATTGATGAAACTGGCGGGCGTAAGAGCGGTTCCGGTCTATAACATCGACGGATATTTCATGAAAGAACAGCCTGCAGAGGTCTTTGCCAAAGGCGAGCAGACCAAGGTACCTCTGCTCATTGGCGGTAACAACCAGGAGATGACTCCTGCAGCCGTATTGATGGGCAAGCAGCCTACCGTCGAGAATCTGAAGGCGGGTGCCAAGGCTACATTTGGAGAAGAGAACATCGAAGAACTCTTCCGCCTCTACGGCATCAACAGCGATAAGGATGTATTGGAGCAGCCGGGCGTGAACCTAGCTTCGGATATCTTCCTCGATTATTCTACATGGAAGTGGGGCAACATGCACAAGCTGACCGGCGGACAGCCTGTTTACCGCTACCGCTATTGCCATCCTCGTCCTGCTATGGCCATCAAGGGCAAGGTGGCTGCATTGGCTGGCGGCGTGGTAGATGCCAAGGAAGATGCGGCTCCTGCGCCACAAGACAAGGGAGCCGTTCATTCTGCCGACATCGAGTATGCAATGGGTACATTGCCAACCAACCGCGTGTTCAACTGGCAGCCGGAGGATTATATGATCAGCGACATCTTCAGCCAGTATTACGTCAATTTCGTAAAGACCGGCAATCCGAATGGTCTGGGTCTGCCTGAGTGGCCATCCACCAACGGCAAGGCAGTAACCCCTGTGCTTCAGATAGACGTGAATACCGTCGTAAAAACTGATGCCCAGATGGAGAAGCGCTATGATTTCATAGACAAACTGTTTTGGGAGAAGAAATAATTCTCTCATTACATTGAATCAATCGGAATACAGATTTCATTGAATAAACCAGAATTGAGATGTTTCAGAAATTCATTATCAACAGAGACGGAGTACTGAAGTTCGGGCGTGTCTACCTGCACCGTGACATGCTGTCACCCGGCGAGCAATGCACCTACGGGGGCGGTTTGTGGAAGATAGATGAAGGCAGAGGCGCCATCGTGCTCTACGGCAGAAGTTTCGACTTCGGTCCTCCCGATTTCGACTTTGTGAAACAGATAGACTGGACGGGCTTGGGCGGAACCCCTCGCCCGCTCTTCTATCTACCTCATTGGCCTAGTGAAGAAGAGATTGTGCCTGTCATCATCAATTAAGAAAATAGTATAATATTCTATAATTTTTTGTGTAAAACTTGCGGATTACAGAATAAAACACTATTTTTGCGAAGAGAAATCCTTCTCGGGGAAAGTACTCTCGAAGAGAAGAGATTCCGTAAATAAGTAACAATTAAAAAGCAGTATAGTATGAAAAAGAAATTAGTTTTGACAGCAGCCGTCATCGCTGCATTATCTGTTGTCTCCTGCAATGGCAAGAAGACAAATAGCCAGGGGGCTGACCAGGATAGCCTCAGTTATGCTGAAAATGATTCGCTCAATTCCAACGATGTCATTCTCGATTCCATCGCCGGCACCTACGAGGGAACTCTCCCTGCTGCCGACTGTCCGGGCATCAAGACCGTTTTAACGCTCAACGCCGACAGCACCTATCAGTACTCAGCCGACTATCTGGAGCGCAAGGATGGTCATGACGAAGCGAGCGGTATCTTCAAGGTATTGGCTAACAACGTGGTAGAAATCACCCGTCCATCAAGCGGCGAGACATCTTACTACAAGGTAAAGGATGCCAACAGCCTCATCATGACCGATTCGCTGGGCAATGAGCCTGAAGGCGCCATGGCTAAGCACTATGTGCTGACTAAGAAAAGTTAAAAGGGTAAAAAGGTAAAAAGAGCCCCCTAGCTTAACATTCCGCTAGGCTCTTTTTACCTTTTTACCTTTAAAACGCCTTTTTTGCCGGTTCTCACAGCACCATTATTACAAACATGTTACATTCCTGCCTTTCAAGTTAAAATCAATTAAGTTTTGCACCGGAACCTTCGCTATTCCAGATATTTTTCCTAATTTTGCGCCTACGTTTCTAACAGATGAAATGATTTTAAGATTCAATGGTATATACTAAATAGATTAAGGAAAAAGAAAAATGGAACATGTTTTTACTGAATCGATGTTTTTGGTGGGATTCGTGATTTTCATCGCTGCCATACTCGTATTAGACATGCTGGTCATCGACCGAAAGGCACATGTGGTGTCTATCAAGGAAGCCGGTTCATGGACGGCTGTATGGATTATTCTCGCGCTCGCCTTCGCCGTATTCATCTATTTTCATGGCGACATGGTGCACGGCATCGAGAACTTCGACGACCTGAAGCTGATAGCCTCGCGCTATGCTTCGCATCTCAAACTGGACCCGAACGACTATGAGGGAAGTCTGCAGCAATACCGGCACTATATGACCATCTCCTACATCTCGGGTTATCTGATAGAGAAAACGCTCTCGGTAGATAATCTCTTCGTGATGATGATGATTTTCACCTCGTTCGGAGTAGACAAGAAAGATTACCAGCACGTACTGAACTGGGGTATCCTGGGAGCCATCGTACTGCGCTTCGTCTTCATCTTTGCGGGTGCTGCGCTCATCAGCCGTTTTGCCTGGATATTACTCGTATTCGGAGGATTCCTGGTTTACAGCGGTACCAAGATGTTCCTCAACAGGAACAAGAAGGAGGAAATCAATGCTCTGGAGCATCCGGTAGTGCAGTTCATGCAGAAGCGCCTGCATCTGGGTCCGCTGGTGATGACGGTGGTTTTCATCGAGTTCTGCGACCTGATTTTCGCCTTCGACAGCATCCCAGCCGTATTCTCGGTATCGCTCGACCCGTTCGTGGTGTTCTTCTCGAATATCTTCGCCATCCTGGGCTTGCGTGCCCTCTTCTTCCTGCTGGCAGCGATAGCAGACAAGTTCCGCTATCTGAAAGTGGGTGTGAGTGTGCTGCTGGTGTTCATCGGTGTGAAGATGCTCATCCACGATTTCTTCGAGATTGATGCAGTCAGTTCGCTGGTATTCATCATCCTCGTACTGCTCGTCAGCATCGGGGCTTCGGTGATGATTCCGCAGAAACAGGAAGCGTTGGAAAATACGAAATAAGCAAAACATTCTTGGAAGGAGATTATCATCAGGTAATCTCCTTCCAGGAAAACATAAAAAGGGCGATTGCTATTCCCTACGCAAGGGATAAGCAATCGCCCTTATCTTTTATGAACTCAGTTTAGAAAGAAGAGCAAATGAATTGGCTTTTCCTTCGGCCGCCGAACTTTGTTTCTTCACTCTTCCCTCTTCACTCAATTTACTTCCAAGGATTCTCTGTTGGGTAAGGCAGACTAGCTGGCTGGTTGTAAGCGATATCCTTGATGCCGAGATACTTGAATACCTCGAACAAGGTCTTACCTACGTGAGAGAATGCTACGGCTCCGTGGTGTGGATAACCCTTCTGAATCAATACGTGACGATAGAAGCGGCCCATCTCTTTGATGGCGAAGATACCGATACCACCGAATGAACGGGTAGGAACATCGAGAACCTCACCCTCTGCGATGTAGCTGCGGAGGTTGCCCTCAGAATCGCACTGCAGACGGTAGAATGTGATGTCAGAAGCTGCGATATCACCCTCCAAAGTACCACGGGTGAAGTCTGGTTTACCACCATTCTCCAACAAACGGTTCTGGATGAGCTGATACTTAATCTTACGGCTAGAGCACATCTTGCACTGAGGAGTGTTACCGCAGTGGAAGCCCATGAAGGTATCAGTCAACTTATAGTCGTACTTGCCCTGAATATCCTCATCGTAGATGTACTTAGGAACTGAGTTGTTGATATCGAGCAATGTAACGGTGTCGTCAGAAGCACACATACCGATGTACTCAGAGAGCGCACCATAGATATCTACCTCGCAAGCTACAGGAATGCCGCGGCTAACGAGACGGCTGTTTACATAGCAAGGCTCGAAACCGAACTGACTTGGGAATGCAGGCCAGCACTTGTCAGCGAATGCTACATACTGGCGAGAACCCTTGTGAGCCTCTGCCCAGTCGAGCAATGTCAACTCAAACTGTGCCATTCTGCGGCTGAGGTCAGGATAGTAGCAGCCTTCGCCCATCTCCTTGGCCATATCAGCACAAACCTCGTCGATACGTGGGTCGTTCTCGTGCTCCTTGTAAGCTACGAGAAGGTCGAGCTCTGAGTTCTCCTCAATCTCAACACCGAGTTCGTACAAGCCCTTGATAGGAGCGTTACAAGCGAAGAAGTCCTGTGGACGTGGACCGAAGGTGATAATCTTCAAGCCCTTCAAACCGAGGATAACGCGAGCTACTGGTACGAAGTCCTGAATCATCTTAGCTACGTCCTCTGCTGTACCTACAGGATACTCAGGGATGTAACCCTTCAGGTGGCGCATGCCAAGATTGTAAGAGCAGTTGAGCATACCGCAGTAAGCGTCGCCACGACCATTGATCATGTCGCCGTCACCCTCAGCAGCTGCAACAAACATGCAAGGACCATCGAAGTTCTTTGCAATCAAAGTCTCAGGAGTCTCAGGACCGAAGTTACCGAGGAATACAACCAAAGCGTTGCAGCCCTGCTCTTTCACTTCGCCCAAAGCCTTGAGCATATCTTTCTCGTTCTCAACTGTAGTCTGGCAGTTGAAAATTTCACCCTTGTACTCTTTTACGATGTTCTCACGGCGCTGAGTAGAAAGCGCGATTGGAAAACAGTCACGGCTAACGGCAATAATACCGAGCTTTACTTGTGGAATGTTGTTGCTTACCATAATTAGTTTATTACTTAAGTTTTTGTATAAATTCTTATATTTATTGTTTATTATTTGATTTTTTCGAGTTTGTTTGGCTGACAATTATTCATTGTTCCGAGCACAAAGGTACAAATATATTTTGTATCACCAAGCGTTTTAAGGAATTTTTAATTCAAAAAAATGGCGCAAAATCGTGATTCTGCGCCAAATGTAACATATGATAAAGTTCTTGATACATTTCATACATGTCTCTATTATCATCTGATACTCCTTTTCTGCCTTAACATCTTCTTTAATATCTTCGCAGCGGCCGGTACCGGATGGTATAAATCTGATTGAAGTACTCCTTCCAGGCGTTCGGCTCCTTGTCATCATCACGCACGATGCGGATGCCATAGAATCGGGTACCCGTCTCCTTGTATTCCCGGAATCTGGACAGCAGCTGCTGTGGCGGATCGGGAATCAGGAAGTCGGTAATCCAAAGCACATCAGCATTCACGTAATGAAGACCGTCGTTGTCGAGAAGTTCGAACATCTGGTTCATCATCTTCTTTGCCGAAGTTCCGCCGCCGATAAATGGAAGGTGGGTTGTGGTAGGCTGCCGCCGGATGCCTCGTCCGGTATGCGCCTGTCCGTCTCCGTCGGACGGAGCTGCATCTGTTTCGGCTGATTCCATCATAGTGATTCCGATTCTCTTCAGGCGCTCTGCCTTCCGCTTCGCCATCAGGTCGATGGCACGGGTACTGACGGAGAAATCTATCAGGAAGCAGTCTCGCTCCAGATCTTCTGCCGTTTCTTCCAGCAGAGAGATGAGGGTTGAGGATATCCTTTCGGGCGTGCCATACATACTGGCTGAGGTGTCCAGACAGACGATCATTGGACCCTTGCGGGAGGCATGGGTAAAGCCCAGTTTGCGGGATGGTTTCGACATTTCGCTCTTATAACGGAAGGTCTGGAGTCTTCGCGTGCGATACTTATAGATAAAGAGGCCCTCCATATCCTCGTCACTGTACTGTGCCAGTTCGAGCGGGAGAAGGGAGTTGAGATCATCGCCCACGGTAATGCCCTCGATATCGCTACCCGCTGAATGCTCCATCTTCATCTCTACGCCCGATGCGATGGTGAGCCGGTCTTTGCCGTTGGCATCGGCTACTCGTCCCATCTTCGCCACAATTTCCTTGATTTCGGGATATTTATCCTGAATCTTCACCTGGTTCAGACGGCGTTCAAACTCCGTTTCAGTCCATCCGTTCGTCATCAGTTCCCAGGCTTGTACGGCGCGCTGTTCCGAAACGCCCTTCGTCTTCATGTTGCGGGTTATCTGGTCCATCATGCGCACCAGTCCTGTTTCGAAGTTGTTCTGACGGAGCGAGATAAAGTCCTTTAACTTGTTCAATACCTGATGTTCGATGCAGACCTTCCAGTCTCTTACCAGCCTTTCCCAGTTTTCGGGTTTCGAAGCCCCGTCTCCAGTCATCAGCTTGAGGAAGAAAGGCTTATCGAACCCATATTCAGCATGTTCCTGTACCAGCTGGTCGAGCAAAGGGAGCCACACCAGTTCATCCATCCGCTTGAAGGGAGCCCAATCGAGCACCTCATCTGCCCGATGACTCTCGGTCCAGGCACGCTGGCGCTGGAATCGCATGTGATGAACGCATTCCACGATGAATTTTCCCACGCTATCATAGAACACCTTGCTCTTGATTTTGCTGTTCACCACCTGTCGCACGAATTTCTGCACCTCTTCGCCAGTTTCTTCTATGGTTACTTTCAGGGTAAAGAGATGAATGAGATAATCCTTCAGCGGGTCTTCCTTCAAATTCCAAGGCATGGCGGTGCCTGTCGGATCAGGAATCTTCACCTGTCCCGACTTGCAGAAGTCATCCAGCATCTTCAAGTAATACTGTGCCTCCGCCAAATCTTTATTATTCTGGTATTTCATAGGAGTAAATCCTTATTTTTTCTCCATCAGATATTCTGCGAAGATTCTTGCAGCACTCTCTACTTTGGCTGCGCAAGGGCGAGACTTGTAATATTCTGCCGTTCTTGCCGAAGCCACATAGCTGGACTGCGCTTTCTCGTGGCCCTTCAAGCCTAGAATCTCGGCACAGATGATACTGCCGTTCTGCTCCTTCGATTTGGCGAGCAAATCCTGCACCACCTTATAGCATGCCGACTTGCCCTCACGGTCATCCCCCTCGGTCTGTCCACAATCCAAGCCAACGAGCACCACGATGCCCGAAACGGCACCGCACATCATTCTCATTCTGCCTACTCCACCACCGAAGCCGGCACCAATGCGCTTCGCCATCTCATCATCAAGACCATATAAATCGGCAAAGGCAGCCACTACCGACTGGCAGCAGCCATAGCCCTGCATAAAGTTATCCACAGCCTGGTGAACACGCGCCTCAAACTCTGGAGTCAATATTTTCTGTTCATTCATCATGTTTAGATTCTTCTATATATAATAATGTAATAGGAGACTATTAAAACTCATAGAGTTTCATCGTATCCTGACGGGTAAATGCCAACTCCTTATAGAAATCACGGAGATAAGCCGATATTTCCGCCTTATCATCAGCTGATGCGAAGAGATTCTCGCCCAACTGCTTTTCCAGCGAGGTCAAGCCATCCGAAAGAGTTTCTATCTCCCCCTCGTAATCCCTTCCATCCTCCGGATTCCTGCGTACACGATGATACTTAATATCCTCAGCAAGCGCATTCTTCATCTCCACGAGTTTATCTGCAAAAGGAGAAAAGAGGGCACGGATCACGATGTTTCGGATAGCATCCCGCTCTTCCGGTTCCTGCCATAGACAATGATAGATAGGCAGCAAATCGCAGATATCCACCTCTTCCCTATCCTGCATAAAGGCTGAAGTGCGAAGCAGGCGGACGATATTCTTCCATCTTCGGTCACTCACATAGATGTTTCTGCGCTCGGCAGCCTCATCCACATTCACGGCTCTCAGAGATTTACGGATGGCAGAAATCGCATCGAGCACCTCGATTTTCACGCCAATCTTATCGATACGCTCCGTCCATCCTGCATACTCCTCAGCAGTAATAGCATTTGAATTCGCTTTTCCTTCGGCCGCCGAACTTTGTTCTTTCACTCCTCGTTCTTCACTCTTCACTTCAGAAGCTCTCTGTTCTTCACTCTTCACTTCCAAGAGCATCGCCCGGAAATTCTTCTCCAGTTTTATCGGTCTACTCTCTATTCTGATGACGAATCGGTCCCAGAGTGCCTCCAGTCCTTCTCCCTTAGCCGGCAACTCATTACTTGCAGCCACGAGAAGTTTCAGAGGAAGATGCATTTCCCGATTGCCGTTTCTGAAGATTTTCTCGTTAATCACCGTAAGGAGCGTGTTCTGGATAGCAGGACCCGCCTTCCAGATTTCATCCAGGAAAACCACATCGGCAGTAGGCAGATACCCCTCCACCGCACGCTCGTAAGTATCCGAAGTCTTCAGTTTCTGAATGCTCACCGGACCGAAGATTTCATCGGGTGTAGAAAATCGTGACATCAGATACTCAAAGCTCTGAGCCTCCCTGAATGCCGTCTTCAACTGTCTGGCTACCATACTCTTTGCCACACCCGGAGGTCCAAGCAGGATGATACTCTCACCTGCCAGAGCTGCCAGGAGCGAGAGCGATATCTCCGTCTCCTTCTCATAAATGCCCCGGTTCATCTCACCGAGTAATTGTTTGAATCTTTCAAGCATATTCTTACTTTTCTATTCAGAATCGTATAAAGACGAAAAGAAGTTAAGAGATAAAATTCATTATCCCTTAACTTCCTCATATTCTTTTATATAAATAAGGTATGACTTACTTTACGTTGCCCACCTTAATCAAGTACTCAGCAATCTGAACAGCGTTCAGGGCAGCACCCTTACGAATCTGGTCGCCAGTCAACCACAATGTGTTACCATTGTCATCAGCCAAATCCTTGCGGATACGACCTACATATACATCGTCCTTACCGGCACTCTCCAATGGCATTGGATAAACGTAGTTCTGGGCATCATCCTTTACAGTTACGCCTGGAGCAGCCTCCAAAGCCTTGCGGATGTCCTCTACTGCCAATGGCTTCTCTGTCTCGAACCAAACACTCTCTGAGTGAGAACGGAGTGAAGAAACGCGAACGCAGGTAGCACTGGTACGAACATCAGAGTGCATAATCTTGCGGGTCTCGTTATACATCTTCATCTCCTCCTTGGTGTAATCGTTAGGAGTCATCTTGTCAATCTGTGGGATGACATTATATGCCAACTGATGAGGGAACTTGCTGATATGATCGGTCTTACCAGTCTCAAGGATATCCTTATACTGCTGCTCAAGTTCAGCCATGGCAGCAGCACCAGCACCTGAAGCACTCTGGTAAGAAGAGATATGAATCTTCTTGATATGGCTCAAGTTATCGATAGGCTTCAACACTACTACCATCATGATGGTGGTACAGTTAGGGTTGGCGATGATGTTGCGAGGGCGGTTCAGGGCATCCTCAGCATTTACCTCAGGCACAACCAGAGGCACGTCGTCGCACATACGGAATGCGCTAGAGTTATCAATCATCACGGCACCATACTTGGTGATAGTCTCGGCAAACTCCTCTGAAGTGCCGCCACCAGCAGATGTGAAAGCAATATCGACATCTTTAAAGTCATCGTTATGCTGCAAAAGTTTGACCTCATAGTCCTTTCCCTTGAAGTTGTATTTTCGTCCAGCAGAACGCTCAGAACCAAACAACACCAAATCATCCATAGGGAAATTTCTCTCGGCAAGGATACGCAGGAATTCCTGTCCTACTGCGCCACTTGCACCAACAATTGCTACTTTCATAATCGAATCTTTTAATTTATAAAGTTGTTATAAGTGTAAACTGTGGAAGAGAAAGCCAGCCCTCTTATCATCTTCATGATTCCTCATTTTCTAATAGCATCATGATTCCTTATTTTCTGATAGCCGGAAACTGCTTATTTTCTCAAATCCGCTGCAAAGTTAAGACTTTTTCTATAATATCAAGCATAAATTCCCAAAAAATATTGCTTTTTGCTGCAAATTTATCATTTCTGCTTACTTTTCTGCAAGAATATGCAAGAAATTGGAGAAAAATACTATTATTATATAGGTGTACCTATCTCGGTGACGCCCGAAGAGAACATTCAGACTATCATTAATCTTCTACCTTCCAATCCTTGATGGTATGCGTCTCCACATCAAAGTTGATGCCTACCTTCACGATTGGAAGACCGCAGAGGGCGAAACGCTTCGCATACTCCTTCAAGTCTATCTGTTTCATTGCCACATCAGCACTTTGGTTTAATTTCAATTCAAAGAGGTAGAGATGGGTGGCAGTACGGAGCACCATATCGACACGTCCCTTTGGCGTGTGAACCTCTACATCCACATAATTGTCGAGGATGGAGAAGATGACATACATCATCTGCTGATAATGCCCCTCATAATCCGTATTGTCGCAATAAGGAATCGTGCCGAGATAAGTCTGGAGCATTTCCAGAGCCTCATCTATCTTGTTATGACGAATGGCAGCAGACATCTTGGCGATTGTGGTGGTACCCTTCACCGTATTCATACCTATATAATAAGGTAAAAGACTACGATACAAACCCACACGAATCTCCTTGTTCGGTATGTCTAAGAGATAGAGTTCCGTCTCTGGGTCATAGCCCTTGATGGTGATGTAGCCACTCTGATAGAGCAACGGCATGATGGTGGTCATCTTCTCGGTTGGAGCATCAAACTCCGACTTATCTGCCTCACAGCCACCTATCTCAGATGGCATCACCTGGAACTTGTTGAGCATGTTGATCAAGTAAGTAGGTGTACCAGAGGCAAACCAATAGTAATCCAAATTACCATTTGTCATGGCATTGAGCAAGCTGAATGGATTGAATACGTCAGGAGATTCACTCGCAAAATGATAACCATCATAATATTCCCCGAGAGCCGCCAACGTCTCTTTTCTTGTCTTGCCCAACTTCTCGCCCAAAGCATCAATATCTGCGGACATTTGGGTCTCCAGTTCTTCCTTGGTGATACCACAAATTCCCGCATACTGAGGCAACATGCTCACATTCGAAATATTATTCAGTTCGCTAAAGATACTCATCTGCGAGAACTTGGTGATACCCGTCAAGAAGACAAAGCGGAGATAAGGCTCGCACATTTTCAATGGACTATAGAAATTGCGCATAACGTTGCGAAGAACCTGCAAGGAAGTATCCTCGTGTACTACATCCAACAAAGGAGCATCATACTCATCGATGAGCACAACCACTTGCTTGCCTGTCTTTCGATAAGCAGTCAGAATCAAATCGGTCAGACGATTATTTGCTCCATTCTGAGGTGTTGTAATACCATACGTAGCCTCTTTATTAGCCAATTGATAGCCCAAATAATCTTCCAACTCCTTCTTTTCCAGATGCTTGCCACCCGACATATCAAAATGCAGCACAGGATATTCCGTCCACTCCTGCTCCAGTTTTTCGATGGCAAGCCCTTTAAACAAATCCTTCTTACCCTCGAAATAACTTTGAAAAGTTGAAGTCAATAATGACTTACCAAAACGGCGTGGTCGGCTCAAGAAGAAATAACATCCACCAGAATGCGTCATTCTGTAAATGTATTCCGTCTTATCAACATAGAGCTTATCTTCTTTTCGAATTCGCTCAAAAGTTTGGATTCCCACAGGGTATAATTTCAATGCAGCCATCTTACAATATGCTTTAAGTACTTATATCTGGGGACAAAGATACAAAAAAATATTCATAGCTGCAAAGAAATCCCCATTTTGTTTGCGATATCTAACAAAAAACGTAAACAACATACCATCATCCCTTGGATTATATTCAAAAGCGGATACTCGGTTCATTCCAGCCAAGTTCCAGTTTCACGGCAAAGTGGAGCGCCGTGCTCTGGCAAGAACTTCCGACGAACGCCAATGCCACTACGAACAATACAGAAATAATACATTTCTTAGTCATGATTGATAATGTTTAAATTCAACTTTTAATATCCAAGACTCAACCCTATCCTTATAGCAGGGTAAAAATCCCGAGTGCAAAAGTAGAAAAAAAAAGCAAGTAATGATGCTATCCATACGTGGATTGTATCAAATACTCGCTTATGTGTATGAAATCATCAATGCCTATAGCATCAAATCCTTGATGGTTGTACCATTCATGAATCTGCTTAAATCTACCCTTTCTCCAATACCATGCAAATGTCCGGTTTCTGAATACTGCCAGATATTACACTTTCCTCTGCCGTCGATAGAGGGTTGTCTGGAGTTATAATTGGCGATGAAGAGATAATAGCGATTGAACTTCGCCCCCATCTCCTTATTATAGAAGCTCTCGTTGCTATAGATGATAGGATACTTACCATAGTGTTTCTTCACCAAGTCAGCAAACACCTGTATGCTATCCTGCAGCTGTCGTCCCTTCCATCTTCCCTGGATGCCTTTCTCCTCCACATCCAATACAGGAATCAAGTCCTGCTCACTCTTCTTCACCATCTTTTGGAAATCTCGGAACTGAGCAGTTACTGAAGAGCCGGCAGACATCAGATGATAAGATCCTACCTTCAACCCATATTTACGAGCCAGTCTGATATTTCGGCGATAATGTCGATCCACATATCCCTTACCATGTGTAGCTCTGATATAAACGAACTTGATTCGCTTGTTCTTCGCTATTTCCTTCCACTTGATAACTCCATTGTGTTTCGAAACATCAATGCCGTCATATCCGCCACGAGTATAAGGTTGCCCTTTCAATCTATCAACGAACACATCAGAATAAGATGAAGCGATGCCCACCCATCGCTTCACCTTATATGGCGACACCACATACATGATTCCCAGACCAATACCAGCCAAAACGACCAGGCTGCCTAAGGAAACCAAAGTATATTTTAATCCTTTCTTCATTACATTTTATCTTTTAGTTGTTTTCAGGGGACAAAGATAGTGAATTTATCCGAAACAGCATAGAAAGTTGGGGTATAAATGTATGAAATGGGGGGCTGAAAGTACGAAACTCAAGTTCTTTAGGATTATTCATAAGAAAAGAAAGAAAAACTTTGGTACTTTCAAATATTAATCGTAATTTTGCAACAAATTAGAGTATCAAAAATTAAGGAGGATTATTATATGACTAAAATAATGTCAAACCCAAAAGAACCAACAGTTACCTATCGTCACGATTATGCAACAGAGGCTCATAACGAATCCGAAGAATATCCTTTTATGGCATCATGCAATAATGACGAGTTGGTGAATCATGTCTTTGCCCGTGAAGAAGAATATGCAAGAACAGGCTACGCCGTTGACTTTCTTAAAATGATGGCTGATCTCAAAAACGAATTCGAATGGTAAAGATACGAGTATTTAATCTTTTACCACTTCATCACCACCATATTCCCATCAAACTTACCCCACATTACGGGATGTTGACGATTCCCAGATGCTTCTACTACTCCCTGATGTACGAAGTTATAAATTTCCTTAGCCATGATTACTCAGATTCTAGATTTTTTATAATCTGCAGGAATATCTAATGCTAGGCAGAAAAAGACAGATGATACCTTGCATTATCTTAAGAAATATCAGAAAAGAGGGTGAGTCATAAGTTCATGACGCACCCTCTTTGTCTTTTGATGAAACATAATCATCTTTAAAGAATTCTTGACTACTTACAAGTTTTCATTATCTGTTCTGCAATCTTTCTAAATGTTTGTCCTGCCATACCTCCTCCGGAAACCGGAATCTCCGGTCTTTTATAGCTGACGAATACCGTGTATTTCGGCTTCTCTATGGGGAAGTAACCACAGAAGTCAGCATAGATGCCATCATCCGTATGGATAGTTCCAGAGGTACCAGCCACATTGACCATTTTTGATTCTGCCTTCTTGCCCAAGCCATTTGTAACATAGAACCTAAAAGCCTTCTTCATGGATTCGATATTCTTCTTTTCTGCAATCATAGAGTCAACCACGATAGCAGAACTATCCTGCGATTTCAGACTAACCATTTCACCTCCATTGGCGATGGCATTGAAGAAGCTCACAAAATTGACTGGCTTTATATGGTGGAAGCCCAAAGCATACAAGGGCCAGGAACCTTTGAAAGTAGAATCCTTCACTAATCCCATTTGCTCCAGTTTTTGCAAGAAGACATCTTTATCTTGATAAGCCACATCTACAGCCTTGTCAATGGCAATACTGGAATTGTATGCTAATCCTTGCAGAAGAGTCAATTCCCCATATCCACCCTTTCTCCAATTATGGTCATAGATGGTATCCTGCCCAACAACATCAATACCGGCATAAGTATCAAACATATCGTCCAGCGATACATTTCCTGTTTCAAGAGCAGCAAGCAGGGATGCACTTCTGAAAAGAAATGTTTCGCGAGCCTTGGAAAATAAGGTGGTATCTGAAACAAGTTTTCCACTATTCTCCTTCAACCCTACCATCGCCCTGAGATTACCAGTCGATGTCTCCACCACAATTGCCATACCTTCCGTAGCGCCATACTCTCCCATTCCCTGTTTGAGCAAACTGTCAACAGAGTTCTGTAACTGAAGATTGACTGTACTTACAGGAACTTGTTTATTAGAACAAGCTGCAAATCCCATCACGATAAGCAACACGAATGCTGCAAAAAATATTTTCTTCATCATATCACCTTTATATAATTGTCACTACTATTTCCTTTATTTGTTACAATTTCAGATGTCCTGGTCATATTATTAAGGGAAACCTATGTTCTCTTATTAAGACTATTCTGAATGGTTTAAAAAGAATGCATCCAATACTTCCTCAAACACATCATTAGGACTCACTTTATTGAAGAGACGCATAGAAGTTTTGAGTTTCAGCACGTCAATTTCGCTTCCCATGATATATTTGATGTCCTTATCCTTGTGGAGCAAGAGCGCCTTGCAGCATTCACGGAGTCTATCACCCAGAATTTCATGGTCAACATAGGCTCTGGCTTCACCCTCGCCATCCAAGCCATAGTATTTTGAATTGTAACTATGTCCGAGTCCCTTCTGTTGCGGGAAGATATACCATATCCAATGGCTTTGTTTTCTACCTCCTTTCAGTTCACTTAATGCCTGGGTATAGGCAACCTCCTGTGCATCCAGGAAACGCAAGAGATCATAGTGTGGCTGCTGAGTCTTTAGATATCCGATAATGTCCGAAGGTGTAGAATCGGACGCTAAGCTTTCACCAGCAACAATTTTCTCATGATCAATTCGTTTGGGGCATTTACCGGGAACGAATAAAGCACTCAAAGACTTCACAAAAGTGACACTTAATTTCAAAAAATTCATCCTTGTTTTAACGTTTTATTAAATTATATGAAACGGCACATACTATATTGTTTACTTCTTAAATACTATCCAATTCGTTTGATATTTAGAACATGGCTTTATTGGATGTATTTCATGGACAGTTCCTACAGAATCACGATACCACGAATAATTCCATCCTGATCCCATATCCAAGTACAGAGCATATTTGACCTTCAAGTTTGCCAACTTTTCCACAAATTCGCTATAAGCCAACGCTTGCTTAGCCTCAACAATGCACAGCTTGCCATCTAGCTCGCATAATGCCCGATAAATATTCAATGGCTTATCCTTTCTAAATCTAGGCATAACTCGCCCATTATAAATAATCATATTCTGTCCAAAGCCCATACCTCTATGCTTTTCCGCTTTCCTTAGTTCACTAGCGTAACTATCATACAGGAACTTCCATTTGCCTTGATACCAAACAAAAGCCCCCGTATTCGTTTTAGCCACGTAGCCTCTATAAAAAATACCACCAGACACATGATTTCCTGCTACATTGCGATGCGCAAAAGAATCCAAGCATTCCCCTGTAAACGCAGCCTCAGCACAATAGCTCACAGACATATCCTCTTTGCTTGGTCGCTTACCGCAAACCAAATCTACAGTGTTATAAATCGGTGTAAAGACTATCAATTCCCCAGTGTCTTTCCGAGTGACAAAAATTCTAGCATTGGAACTTGACGCTGTATTCATTATTGTTTCAGGTAGGCTGTCAGCATTTACCTCTATCACAGAAACCTTAGGCTTATGGTTACAAGATAGCATAACCATAAGCACAAAACACATTGATAGAAGATTCAACTTTCTCATATCAAATCATTTTCTTTTTCCGAAGATGGCACTCAACACCATCTTTCCTATTTTTCTCTCCAATCCAGCCTTAGAGGTTGGAATCCCCGTCTCACGTGCAAATTTCTGTTTAGACTGCGTGATACCGAGTGCCCGATTTAAGGAGAATGAGACTCCTGGGATTTTTATCTTTGACATAACTAATAACTTTATTTTAGTTTAATTTTTCCATGACACTGCCAAAATGCCTTTCCACTTCCACAAGGACATGGTTCTAACATCTCTACCTTTTTACTATGCACTTTGATATATTTAAGCAAAGGATTTGAAGTTTCTTTTTGATTGTTTTCTTCGTCACCATTTATTGCATTCACAGGAATGTATAACTTTGTTAACTTATTCTCAACATCTTCCAACATACATTTTTTTGCATCCAAGAAAATTGCATACAAATCACCCGGAATCAAATTTTCTATATCAATCTCATTAATATAATTCATCCACGATTTGTTGATAGCATCAAGCAATACATATTTTTCTATTGAAGCATATAACGAACTTCCATCTGTCTCCAAAGCTGAGTTCAATGAAAAAGGAATAGAATAGACATTATTGCCATCCGACAGAGGCAGTCTTTGATAACTATCCATCACATAGGTATTTTCTTGAATCTTTCGGATTATAGGCATAGCCACACTTAGTATCTGCTCTACATGAGCATAATGCTCTTTCCAAAAGCTATCATTACCTTCACCGCACAATTCTTTCAAAACCGCATCGGCCTCTTTTGAATCTTTCAATATTCTATTTTTTATTCCATAAATTTCATTTCTGAAAGAATCTATACTATCGTCACGTAAGTTCGAATATTTTCGGCTATCCATTTCTTCTTGAACACAATTTCGCTGGGCAAGATAAAAGAAATCACAAATTTCCTTTGAAGTTATTTCTTTTTCACCCAAGCAATTGTCCACTATTTTACATAAAGACTTCATTTCTTTTTCAGAAAGATATGCCAAAATATCATCATCTAGAGAAACAAAGAATTGAGAAGAACCAGGATTACCTTGTCTTCCTGCACGTCCAGCCATCTGTTGGTCGATTCTATCAGAATGTGCCAATTCTACTCCCAAAACAGCCAATCCTCCTTTTGCCAATACGTCCTCGTCAGGTTTTATATCTGTACCACGACCTGCAACACTTGTAGAAATCGTTATGAAACCACTTTTCCCTGCATTTGCCACCAAAGAAGCCTCTTCTGCTAAAGTTTTACCATTTAGTACCTGAACTTCTATATCTCTTTTTGCGAATTTATCTGCTAAAAGAGTTGAACGCTTAATCGTTGCAGTACAAACCAAGACCGAACGTCCTTTTTTTTGGATTTCTATCGCTTTATTTATAACAGCCTCATCCAATAATTTTTGATTTCTAAAAACTCGCAAAGGTAAATCTTCCCTAACAACAGGTCGATGAGTTGGTATCTTTAAAACCGACAGATTATACACCTCTTTTAGTTCTTTAGAGCAAGCGACAGCCGTTCCTGTCATACCACTAATCTTACTATATTTTCGAAGATAGTTTTTTATACTGATAACAGCAGTTTGGTAACCTAAGCCTCCAACTTCTATCCCTTCTTTTGCCTCAATAGCTTCATGAAGACCATATTCCCAGCGACTCTGCTCTTTCAAACGTCCTGTATTAGAGTCTATAATTATAACACTCTTTTTGTTATTTCGTTCTGCGACAACATAATCTTCATCTTCGAAATATACAGTTAAAGCATGTAATAATTTATCTAAAACATTTTCCTGTTGCTTACGATATTTTACTTGATTTTTTGGGGATTCAAGTAATGCTTTTTTCTTTTCTTGCGAAAAATCAAAACACTGCTTTTCAACCTGTTCATAATTTTCCCCTACATTCTCTTCAAACAACAACGGATCTGCCAACTTTTCTCTTAGCCACTTCTTCCCAGTTTCCGTATAAGAAGCAAAATGCTTTATCTTATTAATTATATAGTATTGCCCATCTTGATTATTCTCCACCAATTCCTTTACAAATGGCAAATAATCAACAAATAACTTGTTCGTACACAAAGTATTTACCTGTCCTATACATGAGCTTATGATATGAGGGGTTGAAGCATCATCTATCAACATAGAATCTGCCTCATCCAAAATAACAAAATCGTACTTCCCTTGCATACGAGTTTCCAAATCGTTATTCATCATATCATAAAGATAATCAAAAATAAAGTTTGATGTTGCACCAAACACCACATCAGACTTATAAGCCTCTCGTAGAGCATTACTATTTCTCTCTTTATTCTCTATACAGTCTACAGTAAGACCAAAGAAAGAATATATAGGACGAGTAATTTCATAATCTCGCTTAGAAAGATAAGAATTAGCTGTCATTATATGACAACATTTCCCCAACAAAGCATTTAATAACACTGGAGCTATCGAAACAAATGTTTTCCCCTCACCCGTACACATTTGGATAATTTTCCCCTCGTGCAAAGCTATTCCACCCATCAGTTGCTCGTCGTATAGTACAACATTCCATTTATACATTTCGTTACCAATAAACCATGACGACACATAATTAAGACTCCAAAGATAACTTCGGTCTGTCGAATCATTCGGATCTTTCTTACAGTCTTTTATAAAAGGAACGTTCTCAAAGAGTTTTACATCCAAATCGGTCTGTTCCACCTTAATTTCATCATTCTCTGAAAAACGCCGAGTTACTTCTTTCAATAAAGAAAACACTTCAATCAAAGCAGAATCTAAAATTTCTTTTTCAGAAATGCCATGCTGTAGTTTATCTAATGCTTCATTACGTAATTGAGAATACCTTACTCTTAGTTCATCATTTGACAATGAACCAAGAGACTGATATTGCTCATTAATTTCTACTACTAAAGATTTTATTCTATCCAACTCCATAACTAACAAATAATATTATTTACAACAAAAGGAACCAACTCTTTCTCTATCAAAAGATAGAAAGCTACCGAACCGTCTTCATTCAATTGTGCCAGCAAAGGATTGTTCGTGTTTACCTGATTATCTGTAGCAATCTGGCTCAAAAGTGGAAGATGTTTTCCTATATCTTTTGAAACACAAACATTACCTATATAATCCAACACATTCTGTGAGACATTCTTTATTTTGCCCATATCCTTTTCAATATCATGCATACTCACAGCATGAGTCACAAAAATATGGGTACCATCAGAGGAATAACCACCCATAAGAACACCAATCTGTCCATCTTCAAAGATTACGCTCTGTCTTATTGAGTCTATAACGCTTTGCAGGACAACCAATCGAATCGCACCATTCTCTATCATATATGTATAAACAGATTCAGCCAAAATAGAATCCTCTTGATAATGCCAAACTGTTGAAGTTATCGGCATCGTGTTTGCCAAAGACTTGTTAATCTTTCTTACAACTAAATTTGTAAATGGCAACATATCACTCGCCGTCGCAAGAAAAGTAGGAGAATAGCATCCAGTACCCGCAACATAAAAATTATCTGTATCCTGTTCTATTTTGGCAAGAACATGCTTTCTTTGCTCAAACACATTGCCATTGGTATTTGACAAAAACAAACAATCCTTAGCATGGTTTGTTATACATACACTTATCAATTGTGTAGGTAATTTTACTGCATAACTTAAGAAATGAAGCAATTCATTACTTGCAGTACAATCTATAATAAGATCATACTTTTCTATTTCTTTCAAAAACTTCTCTTGAGAATTATAATTTACATTTCCATAAAACTCACCATGTTTATAATCACAAAGAAACAATCCATTTTCATCCCATTCTCCTTCTTGTTTAACTGCACAGAACGGTGATATTCGCTCCAACTTATCTGCCAAAGCTGAAGCTTTGCTATCCCCAATAGAGTTCATTTCAAAAGATGCCCGGCATAGATTGCCAGCTTCCACATAATCTCCATCAGACAAAGTTATATCACGAATACCTCCTCGAACTAAAGTTTCAGCTAAAAATGAACCAATAGCTCCCAATCCTATCAATAATATTTTCTTATTAATGAACCCTGATGCTAAACATCCCCTGCCGTAAAATTCATCTTGTTTTATTCTTTTTGCTATAGATGTATTCAAGGGTATATCTTGCACATGCTTTGTCCTATATTCATATCTTCCAAAATCAAAAGACAATTCTTCATATTTTACATTACATTGTTGTGCATCAATTAAATACCAATTTAATTTTCCATCATCAATTACGCCCAATGCAAAACAATGAAGAGAAAAGTAATATCGTTTAATTCCTTCATCAGGATCAAAGCCATAATCCTCATACTCATCCATATTGGTAGAAAACATACCTTTACGGTCACAAGCATTATAACTATCTTTCACAAAGGTTCTCAATCTCTCCCTTATGACTATCTTATACTTTCCAGGGATATCCTTATGTTCTAATTGCTGACATAAATATCTATAATCCGTTTCGATATTTTCTTTTCTTGGATGTTCTGTATATGGCTCATTATCTTCTTTACAAATAAATTTTCCTTCACTTTTCTTTTCACCCCAATTGAAATTCGGTAACAATTTCTCACACAACTCATCACTCCAACCAAACTCATCAACAAGCGATGCAAAACTATGAAAATCTTTCGGTTGATGGTTAACAATAACGAATGGTAATTTATCTTTTGTCTCAGTTCCATCATAAACGACATATTTTCCATTTTGTTGCTTGACACAATTCAAGTAACCATCTCTTTCATTTACTACATTTTTCCAAACATCTCCTACAAATATCAAGTCTTCTTTTGCAGCATTGAGTTCGTCCATCTCATCCGTATTTCCCTTTGCATAGGTGTTAAATACAGACAAAGCTCTTCGAGTATTGACATCAGCTATTATTGGTGGGAGTTCAGAGCGCATTTGCTCCTTTATCCAACCACGCAATCTATCAAACTCCTCATCCAATTGACCACGAGTAGTTTCTGCAAATGCAGAATTTAAGCAAAACCAACTTCTCCCAAAAGACTCCAGACACGGAATCAAATGAGGATAGCCGTAAAGGGAAGAAGTATAGAAATAAAGTTTGTTGTGTGGAAACGTTTTGGGAATCCTCACAACAAGCTCTAATCTATGAATTGTATTCTTTGCCAACAATTTACCGACATAGTTTTCTTTCATATCCTCAAAATATTCCAACAATATGAAATCCTCCAATTGCTCACAATAAGCATTATAAAAATCGGCATCTTTATACTTGAATTCCATTTTTTTAAATCTTTATAAGTTTATATTATGCATACCCTCTGCTTGAAGGTGTTCTTGTTTGAGTTTGAGAAGAAACATGTTGGCGAGCATAATTCTCTGCTTCGCGTTTTTTACGTTCTTCCTCCTCTCTTTTTTGGCGTTCCAATCTTTCCTCTTCTTCTTTATGCATAGCCTCCTCTTTTAAAGCAACAATACGTTCCATTTCTCTTCGAACATTTTCAGCTTTAATCTTTGCCTCCTCTTCTTTGAGTTTTCTTGCTTCTTTAGAATGTTTTTGCAATTCACTATTTTTCAGATAAAGATCATAATTCTTTGCCTGCTCACATTCAACCCACAAAATATCGTCAAGCTTTTTCTTTGCTTCGAAGACATATTTTC
The DNA here is from genome assembly GCF_949820605.1 of Segatella copri. Classification (NCBI taxonomy): domain Bacteria; kingdom Pseudomonadati; phylum Bacteroidota; class Bacteroidia; order Bacteroidales; family Prevotellaceae; genus Segatella; species Segatella copri. The sequence goes on along the minus strand of NZ_CATKVU010000006.1, from coordinate 256,464 downwards.
CATTTGGTCGCTCATCAATATATTTCTGCCACCAACCTTTTTCTGAATACTTTCTCCATACTTTATCATCTCTTAAAGTTTTTATTGCATCTTCTATTTTTCCAGCTTCCTCATAATCAATAAGATTACTTGTTACAAATTTTCCACTAGGCATAATAAACTCACTTATACCTAACATTTTTTCCCTTGTCTTATTTTGAATCATCTGAAAAGCATCAGCCTTAGTCCACATACTATCAACCTTTAAATCAGGAACAGAAGCCAACGAAGAAGGTATAGCCATCGAAGTATCAATACGACAAATTTGCTGATACAAATATTTCAAGCAAGACATTGTCTGTTCAAATACTTGTTTTTCAGAAAATCGAAGAACAATCCACCCTCGTTCCGTAAAGCGTTCATTTCTTTTGCCATCATTAGTTCTATTTCCTATCATGTAATGTATAGGTGTCTTCTCCCAACCAGAATATGGTTCATCAACTTCTATGTCTATGAATATTCCTTTTTCTACATCAATGTATGCAAAGTCTGGCTCGTAAGGACAACCATCCGCAAAAAGAGATAAGTTATCTCTAAAACCTTTCAAATGATATTTATTGATGACGTTCGCCAATTTTTCCTCACAAAATCCACGCCTACCATTTCTACCTTGAATAGGTAACTTTATCCAAGTTCCTTTTTCAGGTGCTACCAAATATGGGTATTCTAAATTCCCTGAACTTACCAAATCATAATTTACAACATATTGCTGCGAATAGTCTATATTTAATATATTCAAATCTGCTTTTAGAAGAGGAATCAGCTTTACGCTATAAGGCTCTTCCTTCTTAAAGGAAACAAAAGATTTATTTTCTCCATTTGCTTCTCCACTTGACAACTTGGCACTACAAACTTCTACCTGCTGTTCTCTTTGCTTTTCTACCTTAATTTGGGGAACTTGTTTATCCTTTGCATCACCACCTTTAGAAGCAATAGGTTCTTGCGATTTCGTTTGAACACGAACTGTATTAATTCCACCACTAACTCTATTAGTCTGACTAACAGAGTCTCTTCTATCACTTTTAAATCTATGGCAAAGATAACAGACCATGACAAAAGCAATTATTAAAAATACAATTATTATTTCCATAACTTCTTTATTTTTTAATCGTTTCAAACAATTTCTTCTAACAAATTGAAATCAATATTCTTTTGTTTTATACTATATTAAAATAATTAAGTACAAAAGTAAGCAACATTCTTGATACCGCCAAACTTTTTGCGATGTTTTTTGTCCCGAAGGAGAAAAAATGGCATTGAACGCTGCCATTGCCGAGAGAAAAATACTTCCACATTTCTATTCCATGGCAACAATTCAATGCCCTATACCTATATACCATCCCTTACGAAAAGGTAAACAACCAGTTACGATTACTTTTTAGTTATCGTTCCTTTTCTCATATTCACCGAGAAATTACCAAGGGATGTCTTGACTTTATAAACGCCATTCTTTGATGATACCAGCATTGCCGATATTCCCATAAAGCTGACGCCGCCATCCTTCTTCTCTATGGTGTACTTTCCGAAAGGAGTAGCTACGATAATATGGTGCTTGGTATTCTCAACCACACCATACACAGTACCGGATGGAGCCTGCTTCACCTGCTCGGCTACACTCTTTACGGCATTTGCCACATCGGTGTTGTTACTCTTTGCAAAACTGGTTGTGGTGACAGTTACTACCATCATCAACGAAATCATAATCTTCTTCATACCTTATTATATATTAAAAGGGTTATACTTCATTTTCCTCGTTTCACGAATCATTCTCTTCTATCGCTTCCCGATTACGAGCGCAAAAGTAAGAAGATTATTTCTATCCTCCAAATATCCAAACTTGTCTTGTATGAAATGCCGAGTTGAATGTACCAAATGACAAAACGGATACTTGACATTACTCATCAAGTATCCGTTTTAAAGATTCTATCATTTCTAGAATTGCCTTCTTCAAAGGTTGCAACTCATTTTCTATAATCCACCAAATCTGATCAGCATCAACCTCAAAATAATGATGAGCTATGATATCACGTAACCCTTTCACATTTTTCCAATCAATTTCAGGATGAGTTGTAAGGAGTTCTCCTCTAGTAACCTTATCAAGTCCCTTTAAACTTTCTCCTATAGCAATAAATTGCATACATATGGAATCAAGAATTGCTACACCAGTAGAAGACATCAGAAAATCATCGCCACAATGATAAGCTTGTGAACGCTCTTCTATATGCTCAATAGAAATATGTACTCTATTAAGTATATCCAATGCTACATATTTATCGTATTGCATAGATTCCATCCCGTTCAATTCTTGATTTAAAGAAAGGATTCATGTTTTTGTGAATACGCACTACATCAACTGAGCACTTAAACAAGTCCTCTAAGTATTCTTTCAAGTCGGCCAATAAAAATGGATTAGGAGTTTCTGTTTCTACACAAATATCCAAATCGCTTTGCTCTGTTTGCTCATTTCGTGATACGGAACCAAAAATGCGCAAGGTCTTGATTCCAAAATCTTTAGTAATCTTGGAACTATTTTGCCTAATTATTGCTATATAATCTTGAACTGTTCTCATAACACTTATCTTTTAAGACAGTGCAAATATAAGAAATTATCTGGTATCTTCCAAACTTTTTGCCATGTTTTTGCAATTCATCCCACAAAATATCAGTTGGCGCATAACAGTTGACCTACGCATGCACATCACCTGTTGTGCAAGCGCATATCAGCTGATATGCAAGCGCACAACAGCTGTTGTGCGACCGGAGATACTAACTATCTCAAAAACAGATACTATCTTTTCTAATAACTTATACTATGTTTTCCAACAACATATCAGTAACATTCCAACAAAAAAGGGTGAATCATTTACTTATGACACACCCTCTTTGCTAAAACCAGAACACAACTGATCTTATCTTATAATATTATACTCAAACTCATAATCCCCATTCTTCAGCCATTCGGGAACATCTTCCCCATTTTCCATAAGGCCTTATTCCTCCTTTTTTTAGTTCAAATTAAAATTGCAAAAATACCTCCCGTCAATATTTATAACCAAAATTCATATACCTACAAGTTTGGAATCTAGCGATAAAAACAAGGGGAATGAGAGGCTGGGATTCCTTGTTTTCTGCTCTATATTAAGAACAAGACCTATAGTTGTACGACTATAAAGTTACAGTTGTACGACTATACATGCTATGGTTGTACAACTGTAGAGTTATGGTTGTACAACTATAGGGGTTATAGTCGTACAACTATAGATTTTTCTCAACGGCATTATCTTGTCAAGAAATTACAAACATCTGATTATCAATAAGTTTCTATTCTTCTTCATATTTGCGATATTCTCAAAGAAACAATAAGCGTCTGAAAATACGAGAATCTCAGGCAAGCAAATGTAAAGAAAACTTATTCTTAACAATGCCACATCACTACATCTTCGGGATATTCTTGCAAATCACCTACTTCATTTTCCACCCATCAATGGTTCCCGTCTTCGATGAGAAGTTGCAGCCTATCTGATAAATCTTTCTGCCATCTGCTGCATATTCCCTGGCATAGCCCATATCCTCTATCAGCTTCAGGGCTTCTTCAGCTGAACCATCACGCTTGAATTCGAAGATGTAGATATAGTTCTGGGTCTCAACCACACAATCTACCCTACCTTCGCTTTGCTGCTTTTCGATGAACACCGTGAAACAGCTGATCATTCTCAATACGAGATAGAAGGTATATTGAAAATAACGTTCCTTCTCACGCTCATCGTCCTTACGACACTGGCTATAAGGAATGCTGGCAAAGAAGGAAGTCATCAGATTCTCCAACTGATGGCAATCTCCCTTCGACATCACATCTATTACCTGAATAACCCAGGCATCCGTTGACTTCGATGGCTTCAGATAACTGGAAGCTACCAACGTCAGGAAACCGCTCCTCACTTCATCATTCGGGAAATCCAGAAGATAGGAATCGGTATCCATATTCCAATCTTTGATGGTAAGATAACCGCTCTGATAAATCATCGGCAATGGTGCTTCCACATCTGCCTTGTAATCGATGAAACTACTCGTAGGATAAAACCTGTTCACCATCTCATTGATGTTCTCATCAAAATGAGACAATAGGCGAACAAGATAGGTTGGCGAACCGGTGCGGAACCAATAATCTGCCAGAATCTTCTTGCTCAAAGCATTCAAGATGCTGAAAGGATTATAGATATCAAGCATATTAGGACTGAAGTGATAACCATCAAACTTCCTTTTCAGTTTGTATTTCATCCCTTCCTCCGTCGTCTTATATCTCACGGCCATCGCCTTGATCTGTTCATCAAAGGTAGAATACAATTCTTCTTCCGTAATTCCACAAAGTGCCTCGTAATGCTCATCCATACTGATGTCGTTAGGCTGATTGAAGCCACTGAACACGCTCACCTGTGAGAACTTGGTGACACCCGTGAGCAAGACAAACTGCAGGTCATCATCAGCTTCCTTGAACACAGAATATACGCCTTTGAGCAGATTGCGATTATAATCCTCCAAAGTCATCTTTCCATATTCATTCTGCACAGAAATATCCATATCCATCACATCAAGCAAAGGCTTGTCATACTCATCAATGAGTACGACAGCTCTCATTCCTGTCTTCTGATGAGCTTTCCCCAACACTGCCTTAAAGCGACTACCTAAAGTCTCGGCCAACTCCTCACGCCCATAGATACGTTCTGCCATGGCAACAAACTCCTCCAACACTTTGTCTAACGCATAAGGCTCTACAAAGTTTTGACCACCAAAAGAGAGATGGAACACAGGATATTGCTTCCATTCCTTCTCCAGCTTGTCGATGGCAAGCCCCTTGAACAGTTCCTTCTTACCCTCGAAATAGCATTTCAAGGTAGATACGAGCAACGACTTTCCAAATCGTCGTGGACGACTCAGAAAGTATATTTTACCATTAGTCACTAAGTCATAGACCAATGCCGTCTTATCGAGATAAACATAATCATCTTCTATGATTTGTTCGAAACTCTGTATGCCGATAGGATATTTCATATTGCTGCCGTTTTAAATTCTTTCGGCAAAGTTACAAAAAATAATGATACAAGCAAAGGAATAGCCCGAAAAAAATAACGAGATTGCAAAATACCATATTTGTGGGATTGCTGACAAGGAAAAAAAATAATACCTTTGCCTTTTGAAAATAATAGTTTAAAATCATGGTAGAAACAATGAATAATATTGGAAATAGACAGCCGGATAGCAATGCTGGCTGCAGTAAGCAAAAAGGAGTGAAGAATAAGCAAACCCGGCAGCTGGTACTATGGATTGGCGCTTTGATAGTAGGCGCCGTCTTGGGGATATTCGGCATCAGCTGGCTGGATGGTCTGATGAACTTCATAGCCACGGTCTATACCCGCTTATTCCAGCTTCTGGCAGTACCAACCATAGCCTTGGCAGTCATCACAACCCTGGCATCCTTGGGCAACCAGGCAGACACCGGTAAGATATTCCGCCACGCCATCACCTACACCCTGCTCACGACGATAGCAGCTGCAGCAGTGGGACTGGTGCTCTACAACATCGTTTCTCCAGGCAATTTACCTACAGCCTTGGTACAGAGCGGTATGGCGGATGTTCCCCAAAAGCTGGGAGAAACCAGCTATTATGACCATATTCTTGGGGTAATACCCAACAACATCATCAAGCCGTTTGCCGAAGGAAATGTACTCTCTATATTGATTTTGGCAGCAGCAGCAGGTATTGCTTTAACCAAAATGCCATCAAGCGATAAAAAAGAAGTCGTGATGAAGGGATTGTTTGGATTACAGGATCTGCTTTTCATGCTGATTCATGGATTAATCTGGGCTTTGCCTCTGGGTATCGTTGCCTTTGCAGCACAACTCTCAGCCCAGTTCTCTGCGGGTATCGTGATGGCTTCTCTAGGAAAGTACGTAGCTGTTATCCTGGGAGGTAATGTCATTCAATTCTTCATTATCCTTCCGCTCTTCCTCTTGGCAAGAGGCTTGAATCCAGTGCGCACTTTGGGCAAGATGATGCCGGCAGTATTAATGGCTCTGTTTACAAAGAGTTCTGCTGCTACGTTGCCGGTGACGATGCAGACAGCAGAAGACAGACTGGGAGTTTCCAATCAGGTTTCCCGCTTCGTATTGCCTATCTGTACTACCATCAACATGAATGGTTGCGCTGCGTTTATCCTCGTAACCTCCTTATTCCTGATGCAGAATGGAGGAATGCCTTTACCTTGGACTACGATGATTCTCTGGCTCTTCATTTCAGTTATCTCAGCAGTAGGTAATGCAGGAGTACCGATGGGATGTTATTTCCTTACCCTATCTCTGATGTCTGGTATCAATGCTCCTATCGGCATCATGGGCATCATCCTGCCAATCTATACCATTATCGACATGGTAGAGACGGCAGAGAATGTATGGTCAGACTCCTGTGTCTGCGCCATGGTGGATAAGGACTTGAAAAAAGAGTCCAATTGAAAAAGTATTCTCATTAAAAGTTTAACATACATTCATTCTTCAAGCAACAGACGGGAACAACTGAGGAGGGAAGTATCTATCGAGAACAAGAACAAGAACGAGAAGAAGGAGGAGAAGAAAGACGATGTTAAGCACATTGAGGTAAAGTAATCACTCATAACGTGCTAAGCAGATTTCAGGATGACATTTCATTGCACCCTAGAAAATAATTAAAACGGAGGGCTAGTCCTGGTAATGGGCTAGCCCTTTTTTTGTGCCGGTTCTCATATATATACATATATATGTGCCGGTTCCTCTATATCAATATCAAAAAACACCTATTCCAATACGAATACCTTCGTTTCATGATTACTGCAAGAAATCATCGTTGCTTACCTTTACACCAAGTGGTCCATAGTCGCCAAGAGCTTTGTGAGCAAGTCGACTCAACCCTCGGTCTAAGGTGTAGATTGTTCGGTTGGATGCATCAGAGACGTAGTTTCCATGAAAGACGTGATTGAAACTATGAACAGCGTGGAAATCGTAGTAAAAGAAGAAGAAGAACTGTTTTTTATTTTTTTTTAATCCTATTTTCCCCATGCATTCAGCTAAAATTCATACCTTTGCATTATCTTTTCAAAAAACAACAAAATGTAATCAATATGAAACAGAAAGATGTTATAACGGGATGGCTTGTCGCATTCATTATCAGCTGTATGATGCTGGTGGGATGCACCGAAAAATCCAGCAAGCTAGAGAAGAAAAACGTGAAAGTTGAGACTATCTCCGTGGGGAATACAAACCTGGGGGGAACAAAAGACTATGTGGGAACCATCGAGGAAAAGATGGGATCTACACTCAGTTTCGAGATAGCCGGAAACATCACTTCCATACGGGTGGAAGAAGGAGATAGAGTGAGCAAGGGACAGCTGCTCGCCACCATCAACCCTACCACCGTGAAGGAGGCTCACCGGGCAACACTCACCACCCTGAAACAGGCGCAGGATGCCTACAGAAGATTCCTGCCCCTGCACCAGTCGGGAACCATCTCGGATATGAAATGGGTGGAGATAGAAAGCAAACTGGAACAGGCAAAGGCGGCTGAAAGCATCGCCCGCCAGCAACTCTCCCACTCTACCCTCACAGCTCCTTTTGCAGGTGTCATCGCTGCCAAGAACGTGGACTTGGGAACCTACGTGCTCCCCGGACAGCCTGTGCTGAAACTCGCCAATGTGGCACAAGTCAACGCCAAGGTATCCGTACCCGAAGCTGAAATATCTCATCTGCACGTGGGCGACAAGGTGAAACTGACGGTAGCCGCTCTTTCGGGTGCCATTTTCCGGGGAACGATTTCAGAAAAAGGCATCGATGCCAACCTCATCTCGCATACCTACGATGTCAAGGTGGGCATCACCAATCCGCAGGGCCGTCTGCTCCCAGGCATGGTATGCAACGCCCAGGTGCAGGGTAGCGCTGCTACCCCATCCCACATCACCGTTCCGCCACAAAGCATTGAACTGGATGTAGATAACTCCCGATTCGTATGGACCGTGGTAAACGGAAAGGCACATCAGCAACCCGTAACTACCGGCGATTTCGAAGGCGACGGCATCGTCATCCTTTCGGGACTGAAGACTGGCGACCAGGTTATCATCAATGGCCAGCAGAAAGTTTCGGAAGGAATGAATGTAGATACAGCAAAAAGCGATAACCGATAAAAAAGTGGAGGGAAAAGATATGAATCAAGAGACAAGGCTAGAGACAAACAAACCGGAGGATTCCAAAAAGCCGGAGAGAGACACCGCCCTTCGCGACCACATCAAGGCACGCATCACCAGGAAGCCCAACCGCATCCTCAAGCGCTCGTTCATCGAGTCGGCGATGTGCAACCACAACATCGTGATGCTTCTGATGGGCATGCTCGTATTTCTAGGCATACTCGGCATCTGCATCATGCCCAAGCAGGAGATGCCGCAATTCACCATCAGGCAGGGTGCCTGCGTAGCCGTATATCCGGGCGCTACATCCGAAGAGGTGGAAGAACGGGTGGCTAAACCGCTGGAGAACTTCATCTTCGGATACAAGGAGGTGAACAAGAAAAAGACCTATACCCAGAGTAAGGACGGCATGCTGATCGTGTTCCTGGAACTCAACGACGACGTGGAGGACCGGGATGCCTTCTGGAGCAAGTTCAAGCATGGCCTGCAGGCCTTCAAGAGCTCCCTTCCTACGGGTGTCCTTGCCCTGCAGGCTGTGGATGACATCGCCGATACCTCTGCCCTGCTCATCACGATGGAAAGCAAGCAGAAAACCTATAGGGAACTGAATACATACATAGACCAGCTGAAGGACAGACTGCGCCGCATTGATGCCATCTCGAACCTGCGAACCTACGGACTGGAAAACGAACAGATAAGCATCTGCCTGGACCAGAACAAACTGGCCAAATACGGCATCGGCCCCTATAAGATTCTGAACGACCTTGCCCTGCAGGGCTTCACCACCGTGAGCGGAAACCTGGAGATGGGCAACCTCAACCTGCCCATCCACATCACCGACTCCTACAACAACGAGCGGGATGTGGCAGAACAAATCGTATATTCCGACCCCAAGGGCAACATCGTGCGTCTGAAGGACATCGCACAGATTAAAAGAGAATATCCGAAACTGAACAAATACATCAAGAGCAACGGCAACAAATGCGTGCTTCTATCCATTGAAATGCGACCGGGAAACGACATCGTGAAGATGGGAAGAGACGTACACAAGATGATGGATGATTTTGAACAGTCCCTGGCAGGCGATGTACACATCAATACCATTACCGACCAGAGCAAGGTGGTAAGCGAATCGGTGCTAAACTTCCTGCGCGAGCTGCTCATATCGGTCATCTCCGTCATCATCGTGGTCATCCTGCTCATGCCGCGCCGCGTGGCAGAGGTATCAGCCCTCAGCATCCCTATCACCATCTTCTCGTCGTTGGGCATATTCTATCTTTTCGGCATGGAGCTGAACACCGTTACACTGGCTGCCCTCATAGTAACACTGGGTATGGTGGTGGATGATTCCGTGGTTATCATCGACAACTACATGGAGAAGCTGGGCCATGGCATGTCGCGTTGGCATGCAGCCATCGCCGCTCCTAGAGAGTTCTTCATGTCGGTGCTTTCTGCCACGCTCAGCATCTCGCTCACCTTCTTCCCATTTCTCTTTACCATGCATGGCGACATGGGCGATTTCGTAAAATCATTCCCCTGGGCCATGTTCATCATCCTGAGCATCTCGCTCATGGTTTCGCTGCTGCTCACACCTTATTTACAGTATATGGTGATTCACCAGGGCATCAACAGCCAGCACAAGCCCAACGCCCGCAAAAAGCCGCTCGACTATCTGCAGATGGGGTACACCTGGTTGCTGAAACGCTGTTTCGCCTTTCCACGCACCACCCTCGCTGTGGGCATCATGCTGGTGAGCACCGGAGCCATCATCTTCGTACATCTTCCGCAGAGAATGATGCCTATCGCCGAGAGAAACCAGTTTGCCGTAGAGTTCTATCTGCCTAGCGGAACCACCGCTGCAAGAACCGCACAGGTGGCAGATTCTATGGCCCACATTCTGCAGCGCGACCCGCAGGTAACAGCCGTAACCACGTTTGTTGGTCAGGGTTCACCCCGTTTCCACACCACCTATGCGCCACAGATTGGCGGTGAGAACTTTGCACAGTTTATCGTGAATACGGTAGATAACGATGCCACAGAAGAGGTACTCGACCGATATGCCGACCGATGCTCCAACTATTTTCCCGACTGCTACATCCGCTTCAAGCAGATGGATTACAACAACGCCACCTACCCTATCGAAGTAAGAGTGAGCGGCGACAGCATGGGCGACCTGAAGGCTGCCGCCAGGAAGATAGAAGCCTGCATGCACAAGATAGAAGGCATCAACCTGATTCGTACCAACTACGAAGAGCCCCAGCCTGGCATCAGGGTAACTCCAGATGCCACCGAGGCCAACCGGCTGGGTGTGAACAAGACCATACTCTCTGCCGACCTTGCCATTCATTTTGGCGATGGCATCCCGATGGCCACCCTTTGGGAAGGCGACTATCCGGTGAAGATGATTCTGAAATCGGAAAACGACAGCGACCTTGCCAATGAATACATCCCCGTGATGGGAGGAACATCGAGCGTTCCACTCCGCCAGCTGGCTAAGATTTCGCCCGACTGGCACGACGGCAGCATCATACGCAGAAACGGCGTGCGTACCATCTCTATCATAGGTGAACCTTTAAGGGGATTCAATGCCAACCGATTGGCCAACGAACTGAAGCAGGAAGTATCCAAACTCCCGCTAGATTCCAGTCTTGATTGGGAGATTGGCGGTATGGCAGAAAAGGATGCCGAAACCCTTCCTCAGGTTACATCGGGCGTGATGATAGCAGCCTTGATCATCTTCTTCATCCTGCTCTTCCATTTCAAGCGCATCAGTCTGGCACTGGTGAATCTCTCGTCCATGTCGCTCTGCATCTTCGGTGCTGCGACAGGCCTTCTGGTTACGGGTTTCGACGTGAGTCTTACCTGCATATTGGGCATTGTGAGCCTGATGGGTATCCTGGTAAGAAACGGCATCATCATGCTCGACTATGCCGAGGAACTGCGCCGCGACAAGGGATTATCGGTAAAGGAAGCCGCCTTCCAGGCTGGCGAGCGCCGCATGCGCCCTATCTTCCTTACATCGGCAGCCGCCTCGGTAGGCGTACTGCCTATGATGGTAGAGAACAATACGCTGTGGTCGCCAATGGGAGCCGTTATCTTCTTCGGTACGCTTATCTCGATGGTACTCATCGCCACCATCCTGCCAGTGCTCTATTGGCTCGTGTTCGACAAGCACGGCAAGTATAGTTTGAGGAAGCAGTAACCACCCCTGTGTATTAAACACTTCGTTCTCATCGGTTGTGATGCCAATAGGCATCGGTGCACCCGTTTTCGGGTTCACAAATTGCAAAAACATCACCATGATTGTAGGATAAGGGCAGAAAAACTTTGTGCTTTCAAGATTTATTCGTACTTTTGCAGTCAAAAACAGAAAGGGAGGGATGAATGCTGATGCAGAAATCCCTCTTTAAGTATAACAAAAAAGGAGAAAGCCTATGTTCCATATCGCTCAATACTTCCCTATCACAGACCCTACGTTGATATTCTTCGTAGTGCTCCTCATCATCCTCTTTGCCCCTATCATCATGGGTAAACTCCGTATCCCGCACATCATCGGTATGGTGCTGGCAGGTGTGCTCATAGGCAAATACGGACTGAATATCCTGGAGCGCGACTCTTCGTTTGAGCTCTTCGGAAAGGTGGGACTCTATTACATCATGTTCCTCGCTGCCCTGGAGATGGATATGGAAGGCATGAAAAAGAACAAGTCGCGACTGCTTATCTATGGCCTGCTCACCTGTTTTATACCGTTCTTCCTCACCTATGGCATGAGCATCTGGCTGCTCCACTACTCTGCCAAGGCTTCCTTCCTGCTGAGCTGCATCATGGCATCCAATACGCTGATTGCCTATCCTATCGTTTCGAGATACGGACTGCAACAGAAACCGAGCGTTACGCTGAGTGTGGGGTCGAGCATGATTTCGCTGCTCATAGCCCTGATAATGCTTGCCGGACTGGTAGCATCGTTCAGCAAGCATGACGGCGTACTGTTCTGGGTATTCTTCACCCTCAAATTTGCCGCCTATTGTGGCGTGATGATCATGCTGATTCCCCGACTTACAAGATGGTTCTTGCGAAGATACAGCGATGCGGTGATGCAGTTTATCTTCGTACTTTCAATGCTCTTTATGAGTGCGGCACTTTCGCAGATAGTGGGCATCGAGGGCGTTTTCGGTGCTTTCTTCGCCGGTCTGATATTAAACAGATACATTCCGCATGTTTCGCCACTGATGAACCGCCTCGAGTTTATCGGCAATGCCCTCTTCATTCCTTATTTCCTGATAGGTGTGGGCATGCTGATCAATATCAATCTGCTGTTTCAGGGCAGTCATATTCTATGGGTCGTGTTCTGCATCGCCTTCTTCGGAACCCTGGGCAAAGCCATCGCAGCCTATATCGCCTGTTTGGGTTTCCGATTGCCACTTTCTTCGGGTCACATGATGTTCGGACTCACTTCGGCTCATGCTGCCGGAAGTATCGCCATGGTGATGGTGGGTATGCATCTGCTCGTAGCACCGGGCACTTACCTCGTCAACGATGATATGCTCAACGGTGTGGTTATGATGATTCTGATTACCTGCATCATCTCATCCATCCTTACCGACCGGTCTTCGCAGAAGATTATCCTGAGAGACAAGGAACTGCCTGATGCGGAAGACGACAAGAAGGTGAGCGATGAGAAGATTCTGATTCCGGTGAAATATCCTGAATATGCCGACAACCTGATGAGTCTGGCGTTTCTGGTGAGAAACCAGAAGCTGAACAGGGGACTCATCTGCCTGAATGTGGTATATGAAGACAAGGACATGCGATACAACCAGGAACAGGGAAGACGGCTTCTGGAACATTGCAGTCAGCTTGCTGCAGCCACCGATGTGATGACGCAGACCCAGGTTCGTATTGCCGCCAACATCGCCAACGGCATCAAGCATGCCTTCAACGAGTTCCAATGTTCTGAGATTATCATCGGAATGCACATGCATCCTGAGGTTTCGCAGAAGTTCTGGGGAGAATTCCACCAGAGTCTCTTCAACGGATTGAGCCGACAGATTATCATGGCACGCATCAGACAGCCGTTGAATACATTGAGAAGAATACAGGTAGCCGTACCTTCGAGAGCAGAGTTTGAGCCGGGTTTCTACCGCTGGCTGGAACGCCTTGCCCGACTTGCCGGCAACCTAGACTGCCGCATCCAGTTTCATGGCAGAGAAGAGAGTCTGGCGCTCATCAATGAATATATCAAGAACCGGCATCCGGAAGTGCGTGCTGATTATACCCAGATGATTCACTGGAACGAGTTGCCACAGCTGGCTTCGCAGATATCTCCAGACCACCTGTTCGTGGTAGTAACCGCCCGTAAGGGAACCGTATCTTACAAGACAGCACTGGAGCGTCTGCCGGAGGAAATAACGAAATACTTCTCAGGTACCAACCTGATGATTATCTTCCCCGACCAGCATGGTGATTCCTACGGCGACCAGCTTACCTTCGCTGAGCCTCAGCATCAGGAAGAGATCAGTGCTTACGAATCATTCCTGCAATGGTTTAAGAAATTCAGAAAATAAAGAGAAAACAGAGGATACTACTAAAAAAGGTCGCCAGCATTTTGGCGACCTTTTTTAGTATATAAACATTCAAAACGATTCGGATTAATCAAATCGACTCGAATGATTTATTTCTTCTTACAATCGTCTTTCAGGGGAAACTTACTAAGCATAGTCAAATGTTAAAAAACACCCTAATTACGAAGAATTCCACAACAAAAGCCTTTAATATCAATCTTTTTCCTTACCTTTGTGTTCTATATTTGGCAATTCTTAAAAAGAAAAGTCAATCGGTTTTTCATCTAACCTCTGGATATAACATTGGAAGATAAAATCAAACAGCCTTTAACGGCTAATGCTTCATTGTATAATGGGCAACCTACCGACACAGGTTCATCGTGTCCAAGTGCAAGACTTACCTCTTGTACGCCCTCCATCTCAAAGAACAAAGGTGGGGTGTCGGTAAAGAATGTGCCTTCACGAAACAAGCAATGGTTTGTATTAAGAGTTTCTTATGGGCGTATTATCAAGGCAAAAACATTCGTTGAGGCTAAAGGATTGGAATGTTATGTTCCTTTGCGATATAAAGAGGTAAGAAAGCAAGGAAAGAAGCGAATCATCACGGAGCCTCTTCTCCACTCTTTTCTCTTTGTTCATGCATCAGCTGAGCAAGTTGATTCTCTTTTGCAAGATAAGAACATCAAGGCTTTTGAAAATATAGCTTTGTTGAGTTACTATTACGACCATACTTCACATTGTGAAAATGCGCCAACCAAGAATCCTCCTCTTATCATTGCCGATACAGCTATGGATAATTTCATCCGTTTAACCTCCATACATAATCCTCACATCATCCCTGTTACTTCGGATAATATCAAATATAAGTTAGGAGATGAAGTAGTGATTACAGAGGGTGAGTTTAAGGATATACATGGTAGAGTGACAAGGATTGCTGGTCAGCAGAGAGTGGTGGTAGAACTTTTTGATGGATGCCTGGTGGCTACTGCGTACGTGCCGAAGGAGGCGATGAGGAAATATATTGCTACGCAATCAACGAAAATTTGTTAGATATGAGGAAGTCTATAATCTCAAAAGAATAAAGATAGTTTGTACTGTTGCTGGACAAACGAATAAGTGGCTTGCCGAGTCTCTGTAATAGCACAATGACCATTAGTAATACATAATAAACAAATGTCTTAATCATAACAACAATATAATGAACAACGATACACTCCAAGAAATCATATCCGTATATCATTCTTTACAGAAAGACTCTTTACCTAAAAAAGGTGAAGGATGGGTTAATATGGCAAAATTTGGTCCTGCTTTACTCAAAGCAGGTATAGATTACAAAGGTATGGGATATGAAAAACTCTATGAATTTGTCTCCAAATCAGGCGTATTCGAAGTATATTCCGACACTTCTTGCAAAGTGCCTGTAAAATATATTAAAGAGAAAGAACCCCGAAAGGATATTTCTAAAAAGTATAGGACGGAACGTGCGCAAACAATATATACGGATTCTAATGAGGTAGTAAAGGTTAAGCGAAGATTGCGCCTTGACAACAATATGTTCATAGGGCAGTTCGCACCGCAGAAGAATGAAGGCTGGTATACGATAACGGACATACGCAATACTGATTTTACGAAAATAGAGGATAGAGAGCGAGGAGTAAAGAATTTGTCGATTTCATTCAGAAGTACGAAAAAAGAATTTAATCGTTTTGCTTATTACAAGTTCACCTGGGTGTTGCTAAAAGTTGAACCTCTAAAGTTCAGTATTGATTTGTGCGAGGAAATAACGCCAATATACCCTAAGGGCATTGTAAAAAGTCTTTACGAAGGTATTATGCGCTATCCTGCTGGTGCTGCGAAGAAGATTACTCGTTCGCTTGATACTCTCAAAAAGCAGTTAACCCAAAGTGGTAAAGAAGTATTCATCTACGAGTTGTTGCAAAATGCAAATGATTATCCTCGCCATACTATAATTAACGACAAATATCAATCTTTGCCTGTTGATGTAGAATTTCATTTAACCAAAAACTACTTGATATTTCAACATACGGGTGAATATTTTAATCCCAAGAATATTGCAGCTATTTGTGATATAAATGATGGCGAGAAGGCTGACAATGCCGAAGCCATCGGTTACAAAGGTATAGGTTTTAAGACTGTTTTTCTTGACAACGACTATGTTCTTCTCAATACTGGTAATTACACATTTAGGTTCGACAAGTCTGCTACGGATGTAATCAATACACCATGGCAGATATTGCCAATTTGGACGGAATATAATGAGATTGATAATGAAATTAAGTCTGTTTTCCGTCAGCATCCTACCGAAGAGTTCAGAGTAAAAGTCGCTCTCCAACCACGAGATACGGATATTCTGACTGGTGAAGACAGAGAGGATAACTACATCAATTTGTTTACCAATGTATTCGACTCGGAGCGTGTTATATTGTTTATCCCGAACATCAAGAAGGTTAGCATCTTTATTGATGGTCAAGGTGAACCGATTGTACGTGAGAAAGACAATAAAGACTGGTGTGTATCAGATTCTCTTATAGATGATATTCCTGAGGACATTACAGATAAGATAAACGATGTCTTGGAAAATCCAGAATCTCTTCGTTCGGATGGTTATGAGAAAATACCAGAGAAGTACATGAACTTCCGTAAGACTGCGGTAAAGTTTGCGTGCAAGAAAGTTAAAAGAAAGTTAATGTCTGTTGATGATGCCATGCTTTATTGCTATCTGCCAGCAAAGCGTGCTGATTGGGGCTTCAATTTCCTAATGAACACCGATATGGTGCCCAACGGACAGCGTGATGATATTGAGGATATCGAACTCAATCATGTTATTACTCGTATCGCAGGTAAACAGTTCTTTTATTGGATTAAGCAGCTTATTGAAAGCAAAAAATATGACCTTGACTCTATCTTTGCACTTGTCCCAGACTTTGATGAGTGCAAGAAGAGGCGCGTGTACAAGACGTTTATAGAGGAGTTCCAAGAAGAATTTGAAAAGCTCATAAAAGAAGAGCCTTTTATCCCATGCGTAGATAAGGATGGTGAACAAACTTTTGAATGCATCGATAATATTATCAACGACATGACTGGCATGACAGCGAACGGAGTCATATCTGACGAAGACTTCATAATTTTTATGGATTTGGGTGATTACTCCTTGCCTGTTGACGAGTTAAGACAATCGGAGGCATTCATGGATTTTTTGTACAAGCATTCTCCTTCGAGCCTTGATGTAAAGATTGATGCTGTAATAAAGAAATGTGAGGAAACTGATTTCCAAACATGGTTGACGGTTCCCGAAAACAACACACGATTTATAAGACATTGGTTGAGTAAGGATGATTTAGACGAGTTTGCGAAGAAAAAAATATTTATTGAATATGAAGGCGATTTGTTTACAGCAGGAAATCTCTACTATGATTTTGACACAAATTGTAATAGTTTAGGATTCTTGCGTAGATTTGTACCGCATCTTTGTGAGACATCAAAAGCAAATTTTGAGGGAAATGAAAATTGGAAATCATTTGTAGACAAGCATTTCCGGCCTTTCTTTTCTGCGTCTATGATTACGGATTACATTCTATCCAACGAGGACGCCATGACGTTGCTTAACGTACCAAGCAATTCTGTTGCATTTTATCGTTATCTTGCGGTAAATAAAGTTGATTTAAAGGCTAATAAGACAAAGATTCCGTACATTACCGAGGATGGTGATGCAAGTACCGACTATACCAATTATCACTACTTCTTTAACGAAGATGCTCACGACTTAACCCGTGAGAAATGGTTGGGCGAGAATGTTATCAACGTACTATCGCATATCTATTTGGACAGTCTGGCTGATGACGAGAAAGATTGCTTAACTGCAATATTTGCTAACCTTGGATTCAACGAATTTACCAAGGACTCGTTCGCTACTACTGTCATAGTTGGCGATGCCGATTTCCGAGCAAAAGTTAACGCAGCCATAGAAAACAATTATGCCGCTAACAAAGCATTTGTTGAATATGTTTACGGTTGTGAAGCGCAGTTGAAGGAAAACTGTTTCAAGGATTATGTCTTGCGTTGTGTTGACATCCACAAAAACGAGGTATATCTTTGCAACGACGACGTGCGATACTTCAATCAGGATGCGTATGCTCAGAACAGCACCTATGCTGACAATATCAATCATGCTTGGTTGAAGGATAGCATGATGTATGCTCTATCGAATGATTACTTTGAAGGTCATGAGAAGGAAGAGGTAAAGAAACTGGAATCGTTCTTGCGTCAGCAGTTTGGCGTTAAGACCTTCACAGACAAGTCGTTCTTCACAGATGTTGTAATCAAGAACAAGGCGATTATCTATGCCAATCTTGTTGACGAGGCAACTATGCTCACATTCTTAGAATACCTGAAGCGAGACGCAGACAGACTCTTTGATGAAACTATGAGTTTCAACGACATCAAAGATATGCCTTTACTTGCCTATGACGGAACCATAGTAAGAGCAAGGGAACTTAATATCCTGTATATCGAATACAATGAGGACGCAAAGACTCTATACGAGAAAGCATGGTGTCCGAAGACGTATGTTGTACTCTCACAGAAATATACCGATGATTTCTCTCAGGATATGCGTCAGCTATTCAAGATAGTGAAGTTTGACATCAATACCACAACAGACCTTCTTGCTCAGAACGCAAACTTGCGTAAATCGGTTAATGTTATTAACATTAACATTGATTTCTGGCGATGGGTAAAGGTTAACCAGAAGCAAATTGCATCTGTTGATAAGTTTAAGGCTATTCCGTTGCTAGACAAAAACAATGCGCTTATAAATGGTGCATCACTTTACATTTCTGACACCTATCAGCAGGAGCAAATTGAGGCGTTGGTAACTAAGTATGTAAAGGAGGCGCATTTTGTGTCTTCGTCTTACATTGAAACCGCCAATGAGAACGAGAAGGCAGAGTGGATGAAATTATTCAGAAGACTTGATCTTAAGTCCGATAATAGGGATATTCTTTTCTCAGACATCTTGCCTAAGCTTTCAACTATTGAAACTGAGTCTTTGGATTCGATTGTAGCGATGATGACCAAGCACCTTAAAGATCTGAAGGATAAATGGGCTGAAAGGAAATACCAAATTATGCAATTGAGAGTTCGTACTCAATCTGTCGGTTATAAGACTCTTGATCAGGTAATAATCGTCAACGTGGATGAGGATTCAGTATCTGAACCATTCAAGTACATCACTCTTGCCAACGAGGTTCATCCCGATATTCTAAAGGCAAATAAGAACTTGCTTCATGCTATCTCTGAAGAGTATGGTAATCGCAATCTCATTACCACAAAGCAAATGTGGATTGACGCAAAGGTTAAGGATTATCTTACAAAGTTTGCTGCCGATGAGAATAGCGTTGCAGACATTCACATTCAGTTTGTACGTGAAGTAGCCAAGATACAGAGTGAGTATGACATAAAAGACACACTTCGTAAGCAGATAAAGTATCTGGTCAAGTCTAATGAAACGACATACAAGTTTGCTCATGAACTGACACTTGGAACAGCATATTCTCCAACATGCGACTTTGAGGCAAATGGTGTGTCAGAATTGCCGTATCTTTCTGACACTTACATCTTCGAAGGCAATAAGGATATCATCAAGCAATATTTCAAGGCAGAAAACTTACATCAGAATATAACACGAGAAGACTTAAAGTATCTCGCAAACCGCACATTTGCTTGTTATTTCTGGTCGAAATGTTTCTCTCGTCGCTTGGTCGAATATGAATCATGGGTGGAAGACGGATGTTTCAATAACCGCATATGCATACCAACAGAGAATTCTGTTCAAAAGCCGGAGTTGTTGTATGCACCTCATATAGCTGGTTATGCTGTTCGGGCCAAGGTACCCCAATGGCAAGAGAAGGTTCCTTGCAAAGCTATTGTTGACTCTATTGACAATCGTGATGCTCGTGAATTATTTGAGAAGATCAACTTCTGTAAGGCTCTCTCTTTTGAAGATTGCCTTTATTACCTTGCTCGTGTTACGCATCCAAGAGAGGAAGAGACTCATTACCGTAGTATAGTGATTAATTGGATGCTGTCTTCGCCTATTCAAGATGAGACTTTGGTTGACAACTATCGTAAAACGCCAACTGCAGAATGGCGTAATGGTAAGGGGCAGAAGAAGCATATTACGGAACTTTATGCTATCCATCCGGATGCGACACAGGAAAGGAACATTTTCCGTGGCGATGAATTTGTTATGCAGACAAGTGCTTTCCCTTATGATACAGATTCATTTGTCAAGGTCTGCAACATGCTGAAGATAAAATGTCTGACAAGTTCTGATTTTGTCGCAACACCTATAGGCAAACAAGATGAAACAGCTGATATGGTTGCCATACTCAGACCTCGTCTGCTTATCTTGTCGGCTATCGAGAATCCAGACAGATTCCAAGAGCTCTACGAACGCTATAATACAAAGCTGTCGCAGTATCATTTTGTTGTATGTGAAAAGATAGATCTCGGTTATGACACTATACATAATGATGTGGAGCGTATCTATAACTATGACAATCACCTTTATTATGTAAGCTCATGGAAGCATAATCGTACCTTTACAAAGTTCTGTAGTAGATTGAAGCGACTGGTAGGTTTTGACGTGTATGATAATGTATGTGAAGACGTTCTTGATGATAGTGTTTCTGTAGAAGCGTGCATCGAAAAGTATTGCTCTTCGCTTGCATACGATGAAAAGTTCCGCGCTTATCTCAGATCGTTGGATTTGACCATCAACGTTGAGCCAGAAGAAGAACAATCTATCGAAACAGAAACTGATTACTATAGCAATGCTACGAATGGACCAACAGATTCTGCTACAGAAGCAACTACAGAGACATCAACAGAAAATCAACATGTTGATGATACGGAAACTATTCGCGAGGCTGACAAGCCTAGTGCACCAAATAAAGATGTAACGTTAAGACCTGTTAACGAACTTGAAGTTGGGGAAGAAGCAGAGACATCACCCCAAAAACCTATTCAAACCGCATCGCAGCAGCCAACTTCTGACTTTCGTCCACAACAGCAGTCGCAACAAACTGAATCATCAGTTGGTCAAACAACGTCATCTACAGCAGAGGAAGAGCCAGAAGATGACCTTGGTCAGTATGACACATATGAACAGGTTGATAAAGAGGATAGTGAAGACTACTATGACACAGGTGAAACAGACGATGTAGAAGCTGACGTTGATGAAGATGTTGACACAACGGATAGTGTCAGCACAAAGTATTCTAATACTCATACGTCTAACACGTCTCACGCTTCATCAAACAAGCCTCAGAATGATTATGATCCTGACCGTAATGGGTACATGGAATCTGTTGATAAGGACAAGAATTATCAACCTGTTGGCGACAGTCCTTACAAACCTCGTACACGTAAACATCCGAAGAACTTCACCAAAAAGGAATTAGAACGCCTTCGCTCACATGGAACGCCTCTTGAACTGGAATCATTACCACCAACGAGGGAGGAAATAGATCTCTTAGCTCAATGTAATATCAAGCCAGAGCAGATTGCCGACACCAACTATCTTGCTCAGTTGCGTCTGTACCAGAATCTCAAAAATGAGATGCACGCAGAGCCTGAGGAAACAATGGAAGAGTTCGTGCGTAATGCGAGTGATGTAACTGTACACAAACTTAAAGATGGTAGATACATTCATACTTGTAGTGCTGCTCGTGGCGTGATGTATGCTTCTCCTTCTGTATGGAATAAGATGGTTGATGACAAGTGGAAGATTTGTGTTTATCTTGATGGACAAGGCAAGAACTTCCATTATATTAACAACGCCGAGGAATTCTTGAAACTTGTAGAAAAAGACGATGTTGTTATCAAGATTACCGGCAAGGAGAAAGTTGATGTAGTAAGGGCTCTTTATACAGGCATACTTGAAGATGCCAAAGGTACTGCATACACCTTGATTCGTGTGGCTGCTCGCACAAATATGGATGCCGTATTCGCTCACTATGTTGGTGCTATGGCAGAAGCGGAAGATGGTAACGATGATTATAACGATAACGACTATTGATTATGATTGACAATATCAAACTTGCAAACTATAAGTCCTTCTTTGCAGACCAAGTAAAGGAGGCTATCGACGAGCAGCAAAAAATCAATCGCTCGCAGATGCGGAACTTATTCAAGGCAGGTGAATTATCGCTTGCTTATGTTGATTCCATTCAGCATGAGACAGGCATGATTATCCTCAAATTTCCTCGGCGTATGGCTCCACGCTTGAAAGTTCTGAAGGGCGTGTGCATAATTAAGAAAGGTGCAAAGCAAGCATTAGGTGAACACGTTACGGAGTGGAGCTGCCGTTGGGAGGAGTTTGTTGATAATAAGGATTTTCATTCTCCAGGTTCTGACATGACTCCAATGTACTATGTTCATACTGGTGTTTCCAACTATGACTATGTTGCATGCTCTGGATTCAGTCTTAAATTGTACGATATCTTGTCAAAGGCGTTGGCTGATGGCAAAAGTCTTTCACTTATCGTCCATAATCCATTTCCTCCTGTAGAGTATTTCCGCAACCTTACTAGCTATATGGATGCATTCTCTTCAAACGAGGAATTGAACATAGAATCGACAATCAATTACGAGGAATGGACACCCGAGGAACTTGCGTTTGATGAACAGAAGCCAACAGGCATTTCTGACACAATCATAGACACGCTCGCTAATGAACATTGTTGTATCGTACAAGGTCCTCCAGGAACTGGTAAGAGTTACACCATCGCTTCTGTAGTTTCATCGTATCTTGATGCTGGCAAAACCGTCTGCGTCACCACCATGGCGAACAAGGGTCTTATCGAGTTGATAAAGCAGATGCCTTTGCAGAAGTATGTGAAGGGAGGTCGTATCAGCAAGACAAATCTCTCTGTTGACGAACGCAAACAGGTGTCTGGTGTAAAAGCTGCTTCTGCCGACTTGCAGGTCCCTGATGGCGAAATGCTCTGTGCGACAAACTATCAATTGTCAAGCGTTTTTAGCGAAAAGAAAATGACTCTGTATGGTTTGCCACAATACGATTTGATAGTCATAGAAGAGGCTTCTCAAGCATTCCTTACTACTATAGTTGCATTCAAACAGTTGGGCGTGGATTGTATGATAGTAGGTGATCCTATGCAGTTGCCACCTATCGTGAAACTCAATAATCCGCAGTACAATTCTTGGAATGTATCAACGCAGGTGGAAGGCTTGAAGACGATGGCTTTAGGTTCGCAAATAAAGTCTTATCGTATTGTAACGACATTCCGTCTTACAAGTCGTTCGGCTGCTCTTACCAAGTGCTTCTATGGCAACCGCTTTGTTTCGGTAAAGAAAGAGTATCTTGATTTTGCTGATGCAAATAGTCCTCTTTTCCCATATGAAGGAGGGTGCCTGTATCATTGCACATGCAATGTAAGCAATGGAGTGTATTCTGATAAAGCGGATTCTATTATACGCAATGTAATTGGCATAATGGAGAGGTATTATCCAACACGTACTCTTGCTATTATTACTCCATTTCGTGATTCTGTGAAAGAACTTCAAAAGCGATTCTGTACATCTGACATAGAACTGGATATTACTATAGAAACAATAGACCGAATCCAAGGAATGACTGTTGACTATGCTATTCTCTATGTTCCAGCACGCAATCCAGGTTTTGCGCTTGAGGATTGCCGCTTCAATGTAGCAACAAGTCGTTCACTTAGCACAACACTTATTATCTCTGACATTCCGTTAAATGAGTTCCATACTGTTTCACCAACTGTCTTGCAATTCATTGAAAATTGCGATAGATATGATGGTGGAGTTCGAGTTATTACAAGTGACAGTTTTGAAGAAAAGCCAATTACAGGGTCAAACAAAACAGCAGTAGAACCAACTTACCCCAAAAACGCAGCTCCAACAATTGGTGTCAAAGTAGTTGGTAAGATTGATTTATCAAGGTTTGAACGCAAGAAGAAGGAACTGAGTTCTAATAAAAAGAATTTCTATATCATTGACACGAACATCTTTGTAAACTGCCCAGATATTCTCAGTAAAATCGATAAAACATATCCAATTATTCTTTCCGCAAAGGTAACAGATGAACTTGACACAATGAAGATAAAGTTGAATGATGAGTATAAACGTAATGCAGAAAAGGCGCTTCGTAATCTTAATAATGAAACACAACATGAGGTCATCTATGAGTTTGCTGACACTTCTTTATTGCCAGAAGATTTTGACAAGCGTTCACCTGATAATATGATCCTTTCTGTTGCTTTAAAATACAAAGGTGAGAATCCAATTGTATTGACATCTGATAATGGTTTACAGTTGAAATCAAAGGCATTAGGCTTATCCACGATAAGTCTAAAAAGTTTCTTAAAACGATAATCCAATGCTCGAACTCGAACTACAACAATACCTCCTCCGTGAGTACCCACAAGAGGATGCTCGCTGTGAGTGGAAGGAATTTAAGAATCTGAAGAACTCGTTTTGTGGGGACAAGAAGGATGATGTTATTTCCTACGTGTCAGCTATTGCCAACATGGAGGGTGGACATCTTGTGATTGGGGTAAAGGATAAGACGCTTGAAATAGTCGGTACAGATATTTCGAGACTTACTTTTAATGGGCAACCTGCAAACACTCAGTCGGCAACGTTCAAACTCACAGAACAATGCACTTATCTTTCATCTGAAGGTCTAAGCATTGAGGAGTTTATAACCGATGATACAAATAAGCGAGTATGGATACTACATATTCCAAAGCACTTGCCTCGTCGCCCTGTCCTTGCCCACAAGAAGGCATGGCAACGCATAGAAGATTCGTTGGTGGAATTGACTCAAGAAAGAATGGCTGTCATTCTTGAAGAGCCAATCTATGCAGCAAAGGACTGGTCTGCAGAAATTGTAGCTGATGCAACAATAGACGATTTGGATGAGGTTGCTATTGCCAAGGCTCGAATGATGTTCAAGAAAGTACATAGCCGTATTCCTGCTGAAGAAGTGAATGCTTGGAATATTCAAACTTTCTTGAGCAAGTGTGGATTAACGAGAAACGGAGGTATTACTCGGGCAGCTATCATTTTGTTGGGCAAATACGAATCCGCTTTCAAACTGCGTCCTGCTGTTGTACAGGTTACTTGGACACGGCGAGACAAGAACCAGGAAGTGGTTGACTACGAACACTTCACAGTACCTTTTATATTAACGGTGGACGAAATTCTCTCAAAGATAGAGAATCTGACATTGCGTGAAATGCCTGGAGGTACGCTTTTCCCCGACACGATGAAGCAGTATGATGACTATACCATCCGTGAGGCCCTTCATAATTGTATTGGCCATCAAGACTACACTCTCCAGCAACGCATCAATTTCGTGGAGAATCCAGGATATCTGTATTATTCCAATGCTGGCACATTCATTCCTGGCACTTTGGAGAATGTTTTGAGGAACGAAGAGCCTCAGACGCATTTCCGCAATGAATGTTTATGTAGGGCGATGGTAGATTTCAACATGATAGATACCGTAAGCCGTGGTATCAAGAAAATGTTCAATGAGCAATGGCGCAGACACTTCCCTATGCCTGACTATGAGATTGAACAGATCAAGAAGAAAGTAGTTGTCCGCATCTATGGCAATGAAATCAATAAACGATACACTGATTTGTTGAAGACAAACAACACTCTTTCTCTCTGGGATTGCATCTCACTAGACGCAGTACAAAAAGGCAGAACTATTCATGAGGATATAGCGCAAGACTTACTCAAACGTGGACTGATAGAAGGTGAGGTCCCGCATTACAGCATTTCTCTTAGCATTGCCAAGAACACTCACCAACTGTCTTCTTATACAAAAACAAAAGGATTGGATAAGGAGAGGTTGCGTCAAATGGTTCTCCAATATCTCAGCAATGCAGGAAGTGAAGGTGCCAAGCGAGATAGTATATACGAATATCTGAAGGATGTTCTTCCGCAAAACAAGACGGAAGAACAAAAAATTCGTATGCTCGGAGATTTGCTCAAAAACATGAGCAAAGAATATTTAATAAAAGCGGAAGGACGAACTTGGTATGTCATGCCTCAATCATAGAGGGCATATTATAGCGGATTATAGCGGAATTATAGCGAATTCGGCATTCTTATAGCGGAAAATCTGTCGAATTTCGACGGATATAGCGAAATAAATACTAAAAAGGTCGCCAGCATTTTGGCGACCTTTTTTCATATTCATTTCGTATTCAAAACCAACTTCTTAGCTTTCATCTTTTCTCCCGCTACCGAGAGTCCTATCTTTCCAGGCTTAGCACCGGCACGCAATATTACGAGGGCGGAACCTTGGAAGAGATGGCGCTGAATGGTTTTCTCCAACTGGGTCTTTCCGATATGAAGTTCATCCGATAAGATGTTTCCATTATCCACCGCCACGATATTCGCATCGCCCTTCACGGTGAAAGTCAACTTATCGAATGCCTTGGCATTCTTATCTAAAAATATTAAATTTTCATCCAAATAGCCAAAACTACTGTCAGTTAACAAGATATTTAAAATATGGAAATATCAATCTAACATCTCAAGGAAATGCAACTTTAAAAAAAATGTAAAGACAGATTCATTTCTTAAAATATGTTTAAGAAAAGCGGAAAAACGCCCTTCACACCCTTCACCTGTAATAAATTGATTTACAGAATGTTAAATAAAAAGGTGAAGGGTGAAGGTTTGAAAACTCTATTTATATATGTACGCGTGGGTAAAGAAAAAAGAGGGTAATTCAAAAAAAGACCCTAGGGTCAAAAATCGAAAAAGCCCTAAAAAAGAATATAATATAAAGATTTAAAATATACCCTTCACCCTTCACCTCGTCACCCCAACACAGTTTCCATATCTTCTTTATCGGAGATATTTTGCTATCTATCGGAGATAATTTCTTATCTATCGGAGTTATCTTTTTATCCTTCGGAGATATTTTCAGAATGATTTCATAGTATTTTCTGTACTTTATTTCCCGAATCCACGCAAATCGCACAAATCGCATAGGTAGGAAACGGAAATGTTGTATCTTTGCAACGTCAATCAGAAGTAACAACGAAATGCAGGATTGCTGAAAAAAACAACATAAAAATTTGGAAGTTAGAATTATTCAGCGTAATTTTGCAGATGAAATAAAACAAGAAACAATTGATAAACTAACATTAATAACAAGACAAATGAAGAAACTGATCTTTTCATCGCTCTTCATGCTTCTGGGTTTGACTTCTGTTTCTGCCCAGACCGCATTGCAAAATGAAATTCTGGAGGTAGCTCATCGCACCAACAACTACTTCATGACGAAGTACAGTGATCCAACCATCGACACTTTCGTGAAGAAAAAGCGTACCAGCAACCTCTGGACCCGCGCCGTGTATTACGAGGGATTGATGGCGCTTTACGAGATTGACCCTCAGCAGCGCTATCTCGACTATACCGACAAGTGGGCGGATTATCACAAGTGGACTGCCCGTGGCAGCGTGAACGATACCGATGCCGACAACCAGTGCTGCCAGCAAACCTACATGGATCGCTACGTTCAGACAGGCGGCAAGAAGGACTTGAGCAAGGTAAAGGAAAACCTAGACCATCAGATGAGCACCAAGCGTGTGAATTATTGGACTTGGATTGACGCCATCCAGATGGCAATGCCTGCCTATGCCAAGATTACTGGCGAGCGCAAGTATCTGGATTATGCAATGAATTCCTATAAATGGAGCCGTGATACCCTGGCTAATGGTCTCTTCAACAAGAAAGAGGGTCTCTGGTGGAGAGACAAGGATTACGTGCCACCTTACAAGGAGAAGGATGGCAGCAACTGCTATTGGAGCCGTGGCAACGGTTGGGTATATGCAGCCCTGGTCCGCGTGATGGAGACTTTGCCAAAGACCGACAAGTACTATCAGTATCTGAAGAAGGATTTCATCTCTATGAGCCAGGCTATTCTGAAATGCCAGCGCAAGGATGGCTACTGGAACGTAAGCCTCGTCTGTCCTGCCAACTATGGCGGTCCTGAGATGACCGGTACAGGTCTCTTCCTCTATGGTATGGCATGGGGTGTTCAGCAGGGCATTCTTCCTAGAGCCACCTATCAGAAGGCGATGGACAAGGCATGGAAGGCTCTTGCCGCATCCGTTCACGAGGATGGTTTCATCGGCTATAACCAAGGCACCGGAAAGGAGCCATCAGCTGGCCAGCCTGTCACCTTCACCTCCGTTCCTGATTTCGAGGACTACGGCACAGGTTGCCTCCTGCTTGGTGCTGCAGAGTATTACAAGCTTTTAAAAGTAAAAAGGTAAAAAAGAACCTCCCCCTTCCGCCACCGTTCCCAGCGATTCCATCGCTGGTCCCCAAGTCTAAGTTTTAAAGCTAAAAAAGAAAACAAATCATGAAGAAATATATCTGGCTGATGGCTTGCCTAGTGGCGTTTTCGCCACTAAGCGCCAACGCCGCAAAGAAACAGAAGAAAGCAAAGAAGGCACAAACCGAACTTTGGCCTGATGGCACAAAGATGGATGCCTGGTTC
The DNA here is from genome assembly GCF_949820605.1 of Segatella copri. Lineage (NCBI taxonomy): Bacteria > Pseudomonadati > Bacteroidota > Bacteroidia > Bacteroidales > Prevotellaceae > Segatella > Segatella copri. The sequence goes on along the minus strand of NZ_CATKVU010000006.1, from coordinate 228,059 downwards.
AGCAACGCCCAGAAGGTGAACGTGGATACCCTGGGCAAGAAATACGTTCTCACCGACTATGGCGTGAAAACGGATAGCACCCTGATTCAGACCAAGGCCATCCAGGCTGTTATCGACCGTGCTGCCCAAGATGGCGGTGGCGTTATCGTGGTGCCTGCCGGAACCTATCAGAGCGGTGCCCTCTTCTTCCGTCCAAAGACTCATCTCTATGTTTCGGAAGGCGGAAAACTGAAAGGTAGCGATCGCATCGCCAACTTCCCAGTGGTAGAAACCCGCATCGAGGGCGAGACCTGCAAATACTTCTCGGCATTCATCAATGCCGACAAATGTGATGGCTTTACCATCGCCGGTCCAGGTACCATCGATGGCAACGGTTATCACTATTGGGAGGAGTTCTGGATTCGTCGCACCTGGAACCGTGAATGCACCAACAAGGATGCACAGCGTCCCCGCCTCGTCTATATCAGCAACTCAAGCAACGTAACCTTGCAGGATGTACATATCCAGAATAGTCCGTTCTGGACCAACCACATCTACCGTTGCGACCATGTCCGCTTCCTGGGCTGCACCATCTTCGCCCCTACCAGTGGCATGCGGGCACCAAGTAGCGATGCCATCGACATCGATGTATGCCACGATGTGCTGGTGGATGGCTGCTACATGAGCGTAAACGATGATGCCATCGCCATCAAGGGCGGTAAGGGAACCTGGGCTGATCAGGCACCGGAGAATGGTCCTGTATATAACGTGCTCATCCAGAACTGTAACTACGGAAGAGTGCACGGCTGCTTAACCCTCGGCAGCGAGAGCGTGAAAGACCGCAACATCGTATTGCGCAACATCAAGGTGGGCAATGCACAGCGCGTACTCTGGCTGAAGATGCGCCCTGATACTCCTCAGCATTACGAGTACGTAACGGTGGATAACATCCAGGGCACCACAGGCAGCTTCCTCGTCATCCGCCCATGGAAGCAGTTCTTCAAACTAGGCGATCGCAAGGACATGCCGCTGAGCCAGTGCAACAACATCACGATGAAGAATATCCAGATGGATTGCGACAACTTCTTCGATATGGGCAAGAGCGAAAAATACCATCTGGTAGATTTCACCTTTGAGAACATCAACTGTACCGACAAGAAGGTGGCATTCGATGCCAGCCTCATCGAGAATACCGTGGCAAAGGAGGTGAATATCACCCCTAGAGAAAAGAGCAACGGATTGAAGACCACCAGTGATGCCGATGGGTTGAAATAGCACCTATATTTTATAGAAAGTAATACAGAATTGAGTACTGAAACGAGCTTTATTTGCAAGAATAAGGCGCGTTTTGTTTTTTTATATCCCTCCTTATTTCTTTTTATCTCTTAAAATTAGGCATTTCCAAATATTTTGCTTAATTTTGCCTGCAAAATAATTTTGAGTAAGAAAATGATTGATATAAAAGGTATAACCAAGAGCTTCGGCTCCCTGCAGGTGCTTAAGGGCATCGACCTGCATATTGACAAGGGCGAGGTGGTAAGTATCGTCGGTCCTAGTGGTGCCGGCAAGACTACACTTCTCCAGATTATCGGTACCCTCGACAAGCCTGATAGTGGCAGCATCATGGTTGATGGCATCGATGCAAGCAGCCTCAGCACCAAGAAACTGAGCGATTTCCGGAACCAGCATCTCGGTTTCGTCTTCCAGTTCCACCAACTTCTCCCTGAGTTCACCGCCCTGGAGAACATCATGATTCCTGCCTTCATTGCAGGCAAGAGCCGAAAAGAAGCCAAGGAGCGTGCCGAGGAGTTACTGGCGTTCATGGGCTTGAGCGATAGAGCCAGTCACAAGCCTGCCGAGTTATCCGGTGGTGAGAAACAGCGTGTAGCCGTGGCGAGAGCTTTGATCAATAATCCTGCCGTCATCCTTGCCGATGAGCCATCAGGAAGTCTCGACACCAAGAACAAGGCTGAGCTTCACCAGCTCTTCTTCGACCTCAGAGACAAGTTCGGTCAGACTTTCGTCATCGTAACTCATGATGAGGGCCTTGCTGCCATCACCGACCGCACCATCCATCTCAAGGATGGAATGATTGAGAAGACAGTGGAAGCTGGAGCTGCTGATAGCCAGGAAGAACCTGCAGAAGTTGCAAAAGCCCCAACAACAGAAGAAAAAACTGAAGATAATATTATATGAGCAAAAAGATAAAACTCGGCGATTACAATCGCCTTCGCATCGTAAAGAAAGTTGATTTCGGTCTGTATCTCGATGGTGGTGACGAGGGAGAAATCCTCCTACCATCCCGCTACGTACCTGAAGACGCAGGCATCGGCGACGAGCTGGATGTCTTTATCTATCTCGACCAGGAAGAGCGCCTCATCGCTACCACCGAAACCCCATTGGCTAAGGTGGGCGACTTCGCCTATCTCGAAGTGAAATGGGTCAACGAATACGGAGCCTTTCTGGGTTGGGGGCTAATGAAGGACATCTTCTGCCCATTCCGCGAGCAGAAGAAACGTATGGTGCTCGGCAACTCCTACATCGTGCATATCCACATCGACGAGGAGAGCTATCGCATCGTTGCCTCTGCCAAGATTGAGCGTTATCTCAACGAAGACCATCCTCACTACAAGCATGGTGACGAGGTGGATCTCCTCATCTGGCAGAAGACCGATCTCGGTTTCAAGGTTATCATCGACAACCAGTATCCGGGTCTCCTCTATCAGGACCAGATCTTCCAGTACATCCATACCGGTGACAAGATGAAGGGCTACATCGGAAGAGTTCGTCCTGACGGAAAGATAGATGTCACCCTGCAGAAGACCGGCATCCAGCAGACAGCCGACTTCGCCGAGACCCTCTACCAGTATCTCCTGGACAACGACGGCGAGTGTAACCTTGGCGACAAGAGCGAAGCCGACGACATCTACGAGCGTTTCCACGTGAGCAAGAAGGTTTACAAGCGTGCCGTGGGCGACCTCTACAAGAAGCGCCTCATCACCGTAAGCCCGATGAGCATCCGACTGGCGGAATAAAGCAGATTAGATGTATATATATATAATAAGGTATATAATCGAGTAGGAGAAAAACTACTTTGTTTTCCTCCTACTCGATTTAATACATTGGATATCACAAACCATGATTTCCTATGTTTAAGGTCGCAAATTGCAACATTAAAGATTTAATATTTTAGACGAAAAAAGCCAAGAAGCTCCTGGCTTCTTGGCTGATGCTTATTTATGTTTTTTCTTGTATTCTTCTATTTCGCGAATTCATTGCTACTTATTGTTTGTTAATTTTTTAACCGCCGATTCTACTTTATCCCAAATCTCCTCTAAACGCTTCTTTATTGGACTATAGTCACTTATTGAAAAGTAATGAAAGCTAGCCATCAGGTTACCATCCATATCGGTATCGAAGTATAAGCAATTTCGCTCATCATCATATATGGTACCTTCAAGTAATAATTTCTCAAGTTCCTTACATTTCTTTTGACTTGGACATTGTATGAATATTCGAATTTCGTGGTAATTCTTGAACCAGCAATTCATAGAATAATCTTCCTTGTCTGATAGTGATGCAAACATAAACAAATCTTCACCTTTATAGTGTCCAGTTTCTTCGAAATCAGACAGATAGGTATGTTTAGTTTCATCTTCCCAATATTCCATGCTAAAATCATCTTTTAGTTTTTGGGCTATGGCATCTCTTTCAGAATCGATTAAATATCTATCATACCATACACGTGGTATAGCTACAGCAATGTGTCCTTTAAACCAACTTATGCAAACGGGTGCTTTTTGAGAAGTCATCCAGTCGTATAGTCTGATGTCTTGGCATAAGATGTTATGAGCAATGGCAAGTTGAAGATCCCAGTTCTCTAAACCATTCAGTGACACAATGTTGCTCTTGATGTACTCTTCTAAAAAGAATGTAATCTCCTCCTTGTTGTTGGCATTCTTAAATGCTGCTATAAGCATCTTTCTTATGATAGGCTCATTAATGAGGAATGTCTTTAAGAACTTTTTAGGTTCACTATCTTCTGTTACATAGCGGTTCTCTAGTTGACCATCCCATTCGTACAAATTGGAGTTGATAGCACGAAGTAGTACATGATTCTTTCGATAATATGGACTGATGCCTTCCTTATCAAACATTTCTTGAATACACTCACAGTTCTTGCAGAATACTTCTATTGGCATTCCTTCTTCATAGAAGAAACAGGTAGTGCCTTTTATGAATGGATTGACTTCTACACTTTGAAACACAGTTAGCCAATCTGGATTCTCTGCAATTCTCTTGGCCTTTTCTATTTCTTCCTGGAATGGACGTGGCCAAGAGCCAATCTCCTTGGAAGCAGCTACTGCCTCAAAGAAACTGTTATTACATTTTGCCCTGGATTTGAGATCATAGAATGTACTTGCTTTGTGCTGATTCGAAGCAACAGCTTTTGTAAAATTAGATAAATTACGTAGTGTGTTGGTTGCTGGTATCAAACTGTCAATATTGGTATTCTCTATGATGTTCCATACGATTCTCATCCATTTTTGGTAAATATCTGCTTCCCAATCCTCATAGCATAGTATAAATTCACAAATGGCTCCAAATACAACCAAGAGCGTTTGTGAAAACGTTGCTGTAGAATCCAGAAAGAAGTTTTCCTCTTTCTCTTTTCCCCAGGCCGGGGTGAGTGATTTGGCAATTTCTTCTTTATGCGAACAAAGTGTATCTAAGACTTTTTCTAAAGCCGTAAAATATTCTGGATGGTTGGTCAAGACTTTCTCATATTCATCAAATCCTAAATATACATTTTCATTTTTTTTGCTTTCTGAAAGTGTATAAAATGAGTAAATGGGAAGTTCTTTGCTTGTCATTTCTTTAGCTGCAACATCACTATCAATCATATATCGATAGGCAAAGAATCTACTGAAAAATCTCATATAGCTTTCATCAGAATTAGATTTGTTTTTATTCCAAAACAAGTCTATCCATTTGGCATCCAGTTTCAGAGAAATACTTTCTTCATGTGAGATTAATTCATTTTGAATGCCACCCTCTAAGTCAACCTTTTCTTCTGTCAATGTTTTACATTTTCTTAAAGCACCTGTAAATTCTGCTTTAAAATTATCAAAGACAGATAGAGGCAGACCACGAGCATTCATCTTCATATATAGTTCTTCTGAAAGATTGTACTGCATTAGGGGGAGTACATAGAATTGCAATCTCTCGGTCTTTTCCAAGAGATTATTATTTTCAGTCTTATTGTATTCCTCGTTCATAGCATCCAGCATGACAAGCATACCTGCAATGGTAGAATCTTTGTCAAAATTATGATAGTACCATCTTGCTCTACGTATGCAAACGCTTGGCTTTTCATCTTCTAAGCTGCATGAATATTGAGCTAAAGATTGGCAAAAAGCAGTAGCTGTAGCTCTAGTCTCATAGGTGAAACTTTTAAGTGCATGGATAATGCTTTCTGCTACTTCCGTATTTTGTCTTTTCTCTTTGTTAAGAAGAAACCAATGAAGAAGGAACAGAGTTGTAAAACGCTGCTGACCATCTAATAGCTCCAAGATATACTCTTTTTGATTTGTAATATCTTCAATATTCTTGATAGAACCATAGATAAAATGAAAGTCCATGATGGCATCATTTTCAGATGTCAAGTATTTAAAAATATCCTTCAAGAAGGAATTTCTTATCTTTGTTTCTGCTTCACCAAGTCTTCCTTGCGCATAGGGTCTCTGTATTCTTGGTATGATAACTTTCGAAATTACTATAGGATCCTCGTCTTTTGCGTATGAAATAGGTTTGCTGAAGATACTTCTGAATGTATATGTCTCACTCATTGTCTTTACTTTTTAATGTTTAGATAATCTTTGAGTTCATCGCAAATGTAGGCTTGATATTTATTCATGTCCTCTTCTCCCCATCGAGAGCGGTTTGTTCCGTTTTCGTCGAAGAGTTTCATGAAGACATAAGTAGTTGTAACTGGAACATAAATGCCAGCTTTCATTCTTTCAATGATTTTACGACGTTTCACTACAAATAAGCTATTACCATATGAACGGTTGGTTTCTGAGTCTAATAGAGTGAGGTTCCCAATATTATTCTTAACCTCCTCTGGTGCATCAGTCCACTCTTTTGCGATTTCTCGTATTTTCTCGATGGCCTTGTCAAGTTCTCCTTCTTCGTAAAGCTCATTTATGAAAGATCTTTCCTCTTCATTCATACTTAAGTCTTCAAGAGCTATGCTAATCCATTCCTTTTTGCTTGATATTTCTTTCAATCCATTAGTTGTGAATGAATCTATATGTTCTATATCCCAACCTTGTTTAGTAAGAACATCAAATGGAAATTTATAGATAGAACTTAACTCGCTTTGGCTCTCAAGTCCTTCTGCTTGCTTATTTAAATGATGGACATTTAAGAGCAAGAGCAAATTAAATATTCGGCTATCACCAAAGCTGAGGTCAATATGTCCCTGTTCCACAGTGATATTTTGTGTCTGATCACAAATTTTTTGTTTAAGCCAATCTTTAAATTCACCCCTGGACTCATTTTCATCCATGTGATTGAAATGATAATAACACTTCGGAAGCAAGTTGCCTTGGTACTGACTGAGCATACCTATAAGGTTATAGGTGATGACATCCTCATACCAATCTTCTATTGTATGGAAGATATTAAGTATTTCATCCCATTCCGTGGTTAATGCTTGAATCAATTCAACATTAGATTTTCCATCAAACTTGTCGTAGAAATAGTTGAACACAAAGTTATTCGTTGCGAGTTTTGTTTCACAGTCTCTTAACAGTGTATCAACTTTTCCATCAAGATTGTCATCGTCTTGATTTAAGACAGAAAGAGTTTCCATCTTATATCTTAGATTAAAGATGAAGTCAATGCGGTTAGGCATATCAATTCCTTTGGCGTTTAAAAAACACCAGAAAGCATCATTTTGGAGCGTATTTTCAATATTTTCCCATTCTAAGGCACGCTGCATTTGAATATGCTCTTGCGATTCCAAGTTCTGTGTTCTGAGAAAGAGAGCTTTTATTAATTCAGCATCTGTTAGATAAATCTTACCTGTATTGATTTCTCTAAACTCTTTAATGGCATCTTTGTCATCTGCAAGTTCATACCATAATACTTGGACTGATCCATACATTGAATATTTATCTTTTTCCGCATTTAATAATGAACGGAATATGTTCAGAATATCGCTCACTTTTGTGCTTAAGTTGTATCTTTGGCACAAACTTTTTGCACCTGTAAGTTCATACTCATCAATGCTTCTTATCCATTTGTCAATAGTTTCATAGGCTTGACTCATGTGGAAAAAATCAATATTATCATTGCATTCATCATCGTTGTTTCCAATATTTGCTAAGAAAACTGAAGACCCTTTTCTTGTGGCATAGGTAAGATGATAGAGTTCTATTTCATCCTCTTTTAAACTTTCAGCAGAAATATTGCACTTCGTAATTAAATACTTGTACAATATATAAAGAGTTGTAAGTCTTTGTTGACCATCTATGATCTCCCATGCTTCTGCATCTTTCTTAGCATCTTTTGGTAGGAATTTTTTCAGTACTTCTTTGTCTGTGATTTTTCTTGCTACTACCGGCTGCAGACAATAGTACTCACCTTCGTTGATACCTTGTATTCGCTTGTTAAAAGTGCTACTTGCATAACATAATAAGTCACTTAGTAGTTGAACCACCTGGATGCTGGTCCATCTATAGCCGCGCTGATATGAAGGGATATAAAAATAATACCCCTTCATAAGTTCTGTTACCGCTTTTCTGTCAATACTATTAACCATAGCTTTGCTATTTTATCTTTTTTAGAACATCCCCAAATTTGGCATAGTTGACCACTACACCATCATCTAAGTCAAAATTAATTTGTGCTTATCCACTTTACATGGTAAGGCTCTGCAAAGATAGTGAAATTTGTTTAGAATCAATACTGATTTACTCGTTTTTTCACTTTTTGGGGGATTTATATTGTAATCTGTGCGAAAATTCTGCATAGAAGTTGTTTCATCTTGTTAATTATGCCAATATCGTATAATTTTAACTGGTATTTGCTTGGCTATGGCCATATCTATAAGTTGCTTTGTCCTTGTACTCATTCCATCCCAAAAAGCAATAAGCACATTAGCTCTTTCTACCATTTTAATGTTTGATATACCAGCAGCACTTCGGCCGAATCTATCCCATTCAGCAAAGTTAGATTCAACTAGGATTTTTAATTCTGCTGGATAGTCTTTTTATCAATTCTGTTGTACCAATGGAAGTTCCTGAGAGTAAGATGACATGATGCGTCTTAAGTTTGTTCTCAAGGTAGAGGCAGCATTTTTCTTTCATCAAATCACAATTGAAGAAACTGCTGCTTCCTGCAATAATAGCTCTATATTTTTCCATACCATTTTTGTAAATATTCCCAGTAACAATTTGGAATGTGTATTCGGTTAGGGCGCCTTTGAAGAAAGCAATGTTTGCATAATAACTTCGGCATCTTTCTGCTTCGTCCTTAGCAGAATGAGCTGGTTTGTCATGTTTGCTGAGTCTGCATTTAGGGGTTGCAGTTCTCTGTTTGATATTATCATTTCTGACAGCGTTACCAGCATTGGAAATGAGGCATTTTTATTTTGCAATTCTTTGCATAGCCTTGTTCTTCCTGACACCGTGGTGGTAAACCAGGACGACGATATCCATGGCATCATCATCGAGAACGCCAAGTATGCCGACATCAAGAATCTGAAGCTTGCCAACGGTGAGCCTATCGCCACGCTGAAGAGTTATCTGGAGGCAGGCAAGAAGCTTGCTCCCATGCAGCTGATTCTGGAAATCATGGCACATCAGACTCCTGAGCGTGAAGACAGATGCGTAAAGGCTTGCCTTGATTTAGTAAAGGCAACCGGCATGGAGAAGCAGGTGGATTACATCTCCTTCAGCATGCATGCCTGCGAGGAACTCGTGAAGCTGAACCCACAAGCCCGGGTTTACAATCTGGGCAGCGACGTGGCTCCCAAAGTCATCAAGCAGAAAGGCTTTGCCGGCATCGACTACTATGGTGGTGCCCTCCTCAAAAATCCGAACTGGATTAAAGAGAGTCACGACCTGGGCATGAAGGTGAATGTATGGACCATCGACCAGATGAAGGAGATTCAGAAATGCGTAGATTCCGGCGTTGACTTCATAACCACCAACAAGCTAGAAGAAGCTAAGAAGATTGCCGAAGGCAAGCTCAACTTCAAGTAAAGAATAAAAGGAAAAAATAGAATATGAATTGAGAATTCAGCAAATAGCCAAGATGCTTATTTGCTGAATTCTTTTGTTTTTGTATCTACCCTTTATTCTTCGACAACAGCATCCAATACGCTCCGCAAATTACCTATCAGATAAAACGGAAGATTGATCAACGTAAACTCCTTGCCATGAATGGTCTTGACCTTATCTATAGAATAAGGCTTTGACCAGATACGGATGGCTATGTTTACATCAGAACTATCCATAAACACCTGAAGTGAACGGAGATGGGCATTCGTTCCGCTCTTTACCTCTATCGGATAAAGCTTGGAGTTATGAGAAAAAATGAAATCAACCTCTGCACCGTTATTCGGCTTTGCCCAAAACGAGCGATGCTGTCCCACCCTATCTTCCAAAGCCAATAACTCCTGAGCCGTAATTTGTTCTGCAATATGCCCACGCCAACTGTCCACCATATCGGTAGAGCCAATGATTTCCTTTCTGATTCCCGCCTGATAGTTCACCAATCCCGTATCAAACCAGATGAGTTTTGGCATTCGCTTGGTCTCAGGGATAATCGGCAACTGGGTAGAAGATACAGGGTAAATCAACTCCAAGAGCATAGCCTTCTCCAGCAATCTAAAAGCCTCGCCCACCTCTCTTGACTTATAGCCAGAATTGGCAAAGTTGCCTAACGTAATGGTCTCACCCGAAAAAGCCCAACCATAGGAGAGGATGAATCTCACCACGTCAGTCAACTTATTGCCTCTGACGTATTTCTCAGAATCATCCTTATAGGCTTGCACCAGAGTTTCATAAACATCTTCGATACCAATGACATCTTGGGTTTCAGCATACTGCTGCACTGCTTCAGGCATCCCTCCCACAATGGTATATTGATTGAAAAGATGCATCAACTGTTCATGGAAGGCAACCGTATACTCAGCCTTCTGCGAGAGTACGGCAAGCAGATTATTCTTGCCGATAGCCCCCAGGAACTCCGAAAACGAACAAGGTCGCAAAGCCAGATACTGTACTCTTCCCACAGGGAAACTGACTTTAACATCCACCAGATTCTCCAACAGACTGCCAGCAGCAATAACATACAAATCTGGTCTCTGTTCATAGAAATACCTGAGTAGTGCTATGGTTTTAGGAGAATTCTGTATCTCGTCGATAAAAAGAAGTGTAGTTCCTTCTTTCTTAACCTTACCGACACTGGCATACAGCATATTCACCAGGTCGTCTAAAGGAATCTCCATTTCAAACAACTTGGCATTCTCATTTCTTTCCAGATTGAAATATAGATAATTATCAAACTGAGAGCCAAACTCATTGACCACAGTTGTCTTGCCAACCTGTCGAGCTCCTCTCAGGATAAGAGGCTTATGCTTTTTGTCTTGCTTCCAAGCCTCCAATTTACTGATGATATTTCGTCTAAACATACGCATTTGTTTCAAATCAGGGGCAAAGATACTACTTTCTTGTCGCAAATCAGCGGCAACAGCGTTAAAGTTTGTTGCAAATCAGGGGCAAGGACAAAAAAGAGACCTATTCTATGTATTAGACATTTTCACGTTTATCAAGCAAAAAGCTGATAAACTCATCAGAGATATTAGAGATTTCTCCTTTATCATAGATTGTCAACAAATCAATGATAATGAATTCTTTCGATCTGTACGGTTGAAACAGCCTGAAAGGGCAATTTCAACCATACATAAACGGTATCTCAACTGTTCTGGACCGAATGTTAACGCATGGCAGACACCAGTTGCTCCCTTAACGTTTCCACTCCAGGAAAGCTTGTCTTCTGATAGGTTATCTTTCCTTCCTTATTTACAACAAAATAGGTAGGAATGCCCGAGAACTTATGAATTTCGGCAAGAGCAGCAGCCTGTTCTTTGGTCAAGCGCACATGCACGCCACTTATTGTCTTTATCATCTCGCCCCATTTATCTACAGGCGATGAGGCATCAGCTATATAGACATACACCACATCATGAAGTTGTTCTTTCAAAGGACGAATGGCCGACATTGCTGCCCTGCATGGCACGCACCACGTGTTCCAGAAATCGATGAGCACAGCTTTACCTTTATACTTATCTGTTATCGTGGGCAATATCTGCTGGGCAGACATCTTAGGGTCTATGTCAATAATTGATAAGTATAAAGAAGAGATATTGGCCGTCTTTTTAATCTCTTCCATTTTTTTGTTGGCAGCTGACAGTTGCGACTTTAAATCATCGCTATTGGCAAGAATTAATTCGCGCACCATATCGTTGGCTATACTGTCATGAGCCACCGCTATCTGCTGTTCGGTAAGAGGACATTTGCGGTTGAACGAACGGCTTAGACGCTTACCAATAGCGATATCGTCCAACAAAGGGTCGGCAGACATATATTGACGGCGAAGAGCTGACGTGAAGTCGGATAGATAATGATAGTAACGCTGATCCTTTGAACGAAGCACGGATAGTTGCTCCAGAGGCTTGAAATAAGACAGGGTGTCGATACGCATGTCGGCACGTGGCACACCTCTCTTACCTGTTATCATTGGAGCCATAGATATATTGTTCTTAAAGCCAAACAGAGCCGATGCATAATTCATAGACAGGATATTCTGCGCCAATGTTCGGGTGGCGGAGCCAATAGCTGCATTGGAATTGATGGCAGCCGATAGTCGTTCATAATTCTGCTGCACATAATCGCGATATTGCAATGGAGTCATTCCGCAGATATCATCAAAGAAAGTATCGCCATATACATCAAGCATAGTCTTTACGCTCTGCAATTCGGTATCTACGGCAGCGTGTTTGCCTTCAAACCATACAAATTTCTTTACTTCAGAATCATTTGCAAAAAGGTGTGTAGCGGCAAGGGTAAGTGTTGGTAGGTCGATGGTCACGGTTGTCGTGTCATTAGGTACGGCAAGAAATGGTATCTCCATTCTGTTTACACGTATAGTTGCTACAGTTGGCAATATCGCATTGGCGCTGACTCGACAAGTGCCATCTACGCCGATAGAGTCATGAGCGAATGGCATGTGTTGTGGCGAGAACCAATTATCAACTATAATATCGAGCGTGGTCTTGTATTCTGGTTTATATTCAAGCAGGCGCACGGCTACAACAGTCTTGCCAAGATTAAGGTCGGTTGCTGGTAACTTGCTGTTCTTATCAGGTGCTTGTTGCAGCAAGTGTTGCGGAATGTCGGCCTGTGGACGCTTGCCATCGAGACGCACTCCATAAATATTCCAGCCGGAATTGTCGGCTATTTCACGAAAGTCAAACTCTGTTGTAGTCTCTGGCATTGGTTTAAAGCGCAATGTGGCTGCAACATATCCACATATGGGCACTTTCACGAATACCCCTTTAGGCAATTGCTTGCTGCCAATATAGTCATATTTTACTCCATTTGCCATAATAGAAGCATGTGAATCTATGCCCACCTCTCCACTGGCCTGATATATTTTCACGTCAAGAAATGTAGCTTTCTTATCGAGCGTAACACGCTCAATCTCTAATTTGTGATTGTTTGAGCCTAAGAAGTAAGGACGCTCAACAACTCGCTTGGCTTGCGCTGTAGTGGCAACAAGCAGCATCAGAAAGACAACAATCGTCTCCAATCTTTTGATAATCTTATGTTGTACCATATTTTACAATTAAACGTTTGCAATTATTTCTATTTTGCACTATCCGGCATCGATTTTAATTCTTGGCTGGTCATCTGTACATAGATTGAAACAGCCTGAAAGGGCAATTTCAACCATACAGGTCGAATTCTTTTTCCGTATAAATTTTAACCTTCATACTACGCCTCCTCTTCCCGAAGTCTTCTCAACAAATCACGAGCATCCATCGGCTTAGTCCCATTCTTCTTATGGGCTTCCAGTTCATCAAGAGCACGGTTGAGGCTTTCTGCCACGTAGGCTTCCTGCTCTGCCTGACTCATATAAGTTTCCTGGTAACAGTTTCCTGATTTGGAGATAGAACTAGCTAATTTTTCTGCATAGTCTTTGAGCTTGGCGACAAATTCGTCAAGCGTATATTGACCTGTAGAAGGTACTTGAAACTGAATATTAATCGTTTCCATCTTATTCCTTTCTTTTAAATTAACGCCACAAAATTAAAGAAAAGAATTGGAAATGCCAAGGAAAAGAACAACTTTCTTTAGTATAAGATATGAAAAACATTCAACAACAGTTTTTGAATGTAGCAAACTACATGATGCAAATTAAATATATAATCTGCAAGATGCATCATTTTTTCCTTTTCAACCCAGCCTAATAAAACAAGGGAGCGAACTGCATCGCAACGCAGCCCGCTCCCTTATCTATAATGATGATTGAATTTAATCTACCTTTTCGATAATCTTCATTCCCTCTTCCACTGCCTGCATGTTCAGCGGAATCAAACCATGATGGCGCTCTGGCAATGACTTGTAAAGCGCCTTGGTCAAACCATCGGTGCTCACAACAGGACAAACCTTCAGCAGACCGCCCAAAACAATCATATTGAACACCTTGGAGTTTTTCATCTCGGCAGCCTTGTCCATCGCATCAATGCGATAAATGGTGATGTCCTTGCGCTGTGGAGGATTCATCACACCATAGCCATCATAAATCAGGATGCCGCCTGGTTTAATCTTCGGCTCAAACTTGTCGAGCGATGGCTGGTTGAGCACGATGGCTACATCATAATGGCTCAGGATAGGCGAAGAGATGCGACTGTCGCTCACAATGACCGTTACATTGGCTGTACCGCCACGCTGCTCTGGTCCGTAAGCAGGCATCCAGGTTACCTCCTTATCCTCCATCAGTCCTGAATAAGCCAGAATCTTTCCCATAGAGAGAACGCCCTGACCGCCAAAACCGGATATAATGATTTCTGTCTTCATTGTTCTATTATTATATTAGAAGAGCAAATCGTTCTTCCTTCGTTATTCACTCTTAGTTCTTCACTTACATTCCCGTTGTATCCTTCAGGTCACCCTTAGGATACTGCTTAAACATGTTATCTTCCATCCACTTGTTAGCCTCAACAGGTGAGAGTTTCCAACCGCTGTTGCAGGTAGAAACAATCTCTACCAGGCTGGAGCCCTTGCCCTGCATGCTTGCCTCGAACGCCTTGCGGATAGCCTTCTTTGCCTTCTTGATGCTTGACACGGTCTCCACACTCTGGCGGGTTACATAACAAGTACCCTGCAGATGACTTGCCAACTCGGTAATATTGAGTGGATAACCATGAAGATCAGCCTCTCTACCATAAGGACAGGTAGCAGTCTTCTGACCCAACAGGGTGGTTGGCGCCATCTGTCCGCCGGTCATACCATAGATGGCATTATTGATGAAGATGATGGCGATATGCTCACCACGGTTCAGGGCGTGGATAGTTTCGCAGGTACCAATGCAAGCCAGGTCGCCATCGCCCTGATAAGTGAAGACAAGACGATCAGGCCACAAGCGCTTGATACCCGTAGCTACAGCAGGTGCACGACCATGAGCAGCCTCCTGCCAGTCAATATCCAAATAGCGATAAGCAAAGACAGCGCAGCCCACCGGACATACGCCTACCGTCTTATCCTCCATGCCCATCTCCTCTACAACCTCGGCAACGAGCTTATGAACTACGCCATGCGAACACCCCGGGCAATAATGCATCGGGGTATCGTTCATCAGTGTAGGCTTCTTATATACCAGATTCTCTGGTGAAATTATATCATTCATTTTATTAACTTCTTTAATGCTTCAACGATTTCCTCCGGCTCCGGTACAATACCGCCCAGACGACCAAAGTGCTCCACAGGAGTCTGACCATTCACAGCCAGTCGCACATCCTGAACCATCTGACCGGCATTGATTTCTACAACCAGAATGCCCTTCTTGGTCTTGGCGAGTTCATGAATCTCCTTTTCAGGGAAAGGCCAGAGGGTGATAGGACGGAACAATCCTACCTTGATGCCCTGCTCACGCGCATTCTCGATGCTCTTCTCGGCAATACGTGCCGCACTACCGAAGGCTACGATAACATAGTCGGCATCATCCATCTGCTCGGTTTCATAACGAACCTCGGTTTCACGGATTTTTCTGTATTTCTCCTGAAGAGCAATATTGCGCTCCTCCATCACCTCAGGCTTGAGTTCCAGAGAGGTCATGATGTTGACTGGACGACTCTTCGGACGGCCGATGGTAGCCCAAGGACATTCCTTTGCAATCTCCTTCTCGGTACGTCGAGGCTTGACAGGAGGCAGAACCACCTTCTCCATCATCTGACCAATGACACCATCGCTCAGAATCATCGCAGGATTACGATACTTAAAGGCAAGCGTAAAGGCGAGATCAACGAAATCAGCCATCTCCTGAACAGAAGCAGGAGCCAGCACGATAACATTATAGTCGCCGTTACCACCACCGCGGGTAGCCTGGAAATAATCACTCTGGGATGGCTGGATGGTACCCAGACCCGGACCGCCACGTTGCACATTGACGATAACGCCCGGAATCTCAGCACCTGCCATGTAAGAGATACCCTCTTGCATCAAAGCCACACCCGGACTTGAAGAAGTGGTAATGACACGCTTACCGGCACCGGCGCCACCATAAACCATGTTGATAGCCGCCACCTCACTCTCAGCCTGCAGAACCACCATACCTGATGTTTCCCATGGCTTGAGCAGAGCCAGCGTCTCTATAATCTCACTTTGAGGTGTGATAGGATAGCCGAAGAAGCCATCCGCACCACATCTGATACAGGCATGGGCTATCGCCTCATTGCCTTTCATTAATGTAACTTCCTGATTTGCCATTATTTAGTCCTCCTTCTTACGATAAACAGTGATACAGCCGTCCGGACACACGATGGCGCACGAAGTGCAACCAACACACGCATCAGGTACAGCTGCCTCTACATAACGGTAACCATGCACATTGACTTTTTTCTCTGCCAATGCGATGACATGCTGAGGACAAGCCTCCACACAGAGCGAGCATCCCTTGCAACGCCCGGTGTCGACTACAATAGCCCCTTTAATCTTACTCATATTCTAATTTCTTACTAATTATCTTTACTCTTGGAGTAAACAAAGCTCCTGCTGTCCACCTGTCGGTTGTTATGGATTGTAGTAGTCTTTGCAATAGAAGCTCATGATATCATCCAGCATCTCCTTGGCTGCTACGGCAGGGCTCTCCGGATCGAGGGCAATGGCCTCCATATAGCAGTCGAGGGCACGCTTAAAGTCACCCTGCTTTCGCCAGGCATTACCTTGCTGAAAATATTCTTCTGCTGTCATTTACTCTTTTCTTTTTAAGTTTTGCTCTGCGAAATTACTAATTTTCGGCTAAGAAAAAGAATATAAGCCTAAGATTTAAACTATATTAATGTAGTTTTTCACAAAAATGCGCACACTACAATTCAGTGTGCAATTTTTATGAAAGATGTACATTATTTCTACTAATATATTCCATAAAAACATAATTCGTCATTTACCGCAGTTTTTTACGGTAAATGACGAACAGTACGAGTCCCCTTAACAAGAGGTAGAGAATGAAGGCCAACCACAGGGCATGATTGCCCAGAAAAGGATGCAAGCCGAAGAACAGACCGAAGAACGAAGCCGAGGCTACGGCGGTAGAACTGAGCATCGACTTAGACTGGGTGATGCCTACAAAGATGCCATCGAAGACGAATGCCGACATGCCAGACAGCGGAATCAGCACAGCCCACCAGAAATATTCGCCCGATGCAGCTATCACCTGCTTATCGCTCGTGAGCAAAGAGAGGAAATTCTCGCCACCCACTATATATAATAAGGTGAAACCTACTGCCACGACAGCTCCAAAGCCCATCGTTCTCCTAACCACCTCGCGGAATGCCCCCATGTTTCGGGCTCCGTAATACTTGCCGCTCAACGCCTCTGCCGCATAGGCAAAACCATCCATAAAATAAGAGAAGATGGTAAAGAGCGTCATCAGCAGCGTATTCACAGCCAGCACGATGGTACTCTCCCTGGAACCTGCCGCCGTAAAGAAGAGGTTGACCGCCACCAGACAGAGGGTGCGGAGAAAGATATCCTTATTGAGCGAGAAAAACTGCTTCAGCGGTTCGGCAGCAAAGAGATGCCGGCGATAGTCATACTTGCTTAACCGGCGATAACAGATACGATAGAACAAACATGCCATCAGGAATCCCCACCATTGGGCAATGACCGTTCCGAGCGCCACGCCTTCTACCGTCATACCGCCGACAAAGACCAGCAGCAGAGAGGCTATGATGTTCACCACATTCTGCGTCAGCGATACCATCATCGGAATGCGCGTGTTCTGCATACCGATAAACCAGCCCGTAAATCCGTAGAGTCCGAGCACTGCCGGGGCTCCCCAGATACAGACATAACAGTATCTCCGTGCCAGTTCCACGACATCCGCTTCCGGCGACATCGCCCAGAGTCCGCAGCCTATCAGCCATTTCTGGAGAACGAAGAACAGCACTCCTATCCCCACACCGATACTCAGAGAGCGCACCAGGAGCCTCAGCACCTCAGCCAAATCTCTCCTTCCCAAAGCCTGCGAAGTCATTCCGCTGGTTCCCATTCTCAGGAATCCGAAAAGCCAGTAGATGACATTGAAGAGCATCGACCCCACGGCAATGGCTCCGATGTAAGCCGCATCGCCGATATGCCCGACGATAGCGACATCAACCAAACCCAAAAGCGGCACCGTGATATTGGATATTATCGACGGCACCGCTAATTGTAATATTCGTTTATTCACCTTTTTCAATTCTTAAACCTCATTTAGTTTTACCGGCATATGACCTTCAAGCTGTAATCACCTCTTTTAGAATTTAAAAATATACTCAATAAACTTACATTCATTTCGCTATTACCATCTGCTTATCAGCGAAAGCGCTACAAGCGTCAACCAAAGCCAACAGTTTGCTCCAGTTTGAGACAGGTTCCACTCTATGAGCAAAACATTTGCGCACATACACTTTTACACTTTCATTTCCAGCGGTAGCCTTAACCGTGAATTCTCCACACTCATTAGCCACCGAAGTCTCAATCTTCTTTAATGCTTCAGCAGAGACCTTATATCCTTGCGGCAACGGAATCTCTATATTCCATTCATCAACAAACGCCATCTTGCGCCAAACATCATCGATACGCTCTCGATCCTTGCCTTCTAGTTTCAACGAACTTCCTATTAACTTACCTACCGACAACAAATAGTTATTTCCAGCGCGTTTCACCATTCCATCCATCACATAATCTACATGATAAACAAAGTTAGAACTATCTCGACGGATTCCCACGCAATCTACTCCATAGCCACCGACTTGCACAGGATCACCATCGTGATAACTACTGATTTCTGCCTTAAACGGATCTATGGCATTTTTCCGATATTCATTGAAAGCTCCTTTTAATTCAGCAGATTCCTTCTTAGTATAACAAGAGTACGGATCTTTGTCGTCGTATTTCAAATATCGCCAATAAGCTTCAAGTTGGCTTGAACCAAAAAGCGTGTTATCAGGACTCACCAAAGACTGACCGTACATTTTCTGTTCACCCGAATAAGTTACCTTCCTACTGATATCAAGTTTAGTACCATCAAGTTTAACCACCATATCATTCACCGCCTTATTGTCTTCAGCTTGACTCACAGGTATCGTTATTTGTTCCTCGGAATCTTGCATATACGCCTTTCTTCCTTGATATATATAAGGTATCTCGGAAGCAACCTTAGGATAAGTCCCAGGGAAGTAGTACACATCAGTTCCCTTAAGGCGGAAGAACCAAGATGTAGAATTATAATTAATCAGTTTATCAACAGGCAATGCACCAAACGGAGTGGTAATGCCCATTTCTATTTCCATGCCCAATTTACGCAAATAATTTGCCACTGTATTAAAAACCCTCTGAGAAGCTCCCCTACTAACATACTCAAAAGAATAAATACGGTCAGCTTTCTCCTCGGCAGACATCCCCTCTTTTTTGGCAGACTTGAAGACGCTCTTGTACGTACTAGGAAGACCAGCAGGAGAATATCCCCCCTTAGACACATAAGATTTCAGCAATTTCCAATCGTCTTGCAGGATTGGTGTTACATCAGGATTGCCTCGAACACCTTTTTGGCGCATAGCTTTCTCTACTACTGCCACTTTAGTCTTGGTCGGGGTAATATACATCTCTATAAAAGGTGACTGCTCCAAAGAATTATACCAAATGGATGATTCTGCATCTATCGGCTTATCCATAACCATATCAAGCACTGCATTTTTGTCCTTGTCTGTGGTCTGAGTAAAATCAGGGGCACCATTCATCGTCCGATAGACGGTGGCAAGACTTTGGTCTAGCACACAGTGAACCTTGGTATAAAGGACAGGTTCGTCTTGACGAAGAACAAAATAGAAAGGATCCAGCTGTTGTTCCTGTGTATCTATTTGGTCTAGAGAAAAGACATCAATACAATCTCCCACTTCCAAACCAGGCACAGCTATCTTCTGACTCAAGTCCTTGTCATTTTTGCCTTCCTTGACATCTACATAGTCATCTAAACTTACTTCCTGTACATTACCATTCTTCTTTATAACACGAATGCCAAGCACCGTTTGCGTTTTATGATGATATCCCCAGGTCCACTTTCTACTTTTCGTCTTGAAAGTAAACTCAGAATAATCCTTCAACGCCTTTTTGTCATTGATTTGAATTAACATACGCTCCATATCCGTACAGTCTATCTGACGAGTAAGGCGAAGATTGAGCACCAGATCAGCCGTTGCCTTACGATAATAATCCGTGCTCAACTCCCGATAATAAGATAGTATGACGGCCGAAGCATTCTTGTATCTGTCGGGAACCGTTCGTTTTTGAAAGTCAGCAGGCGTACTGCTCCAAACTTCTTGCCGCACCTTTTGCGCCAACTTCAAATAATCAGCTTTCTCGTCAGCATTCACTGACAACGTCAAGAGCTGTACCAACAGAATACTGAAGACAACTCTGATTACTTTAATCTTTCCCATAATTCAACTTTTTGACTATGAATAATACATTTAACTCATTTTTCCTTTAATACTACTTGCTCATTACAAGCTGCTCCCCAATCACTTATAATCTTATTCCAAGCAGGGATTTCACTTCGCGGAACACGTCTGTGGTGTATTACACACTCCTTATGCATAACAATCTGATTGCCTGTTTGAGAATAAGTGCGACAAAAATCAACCCATGCAGTATGAATCTGATAAGGTGCGGGGAGACTACTGACCTCCATTTTCTCTGGAATCAAAATCTTTACATCACGTACTTCCTTAGACCGCAAGTCTATCATGTAATCGGAAACCCGTTTGGTTGTATCCACTGGAGTCAGAAAAAGGCTCTCATCGAGATTGGCATCTAAATAAACACTACCGTCAACCAGTTGCCCAGCTCCCTTTTTCATAAAAAAAGCAGTGATATTCAAAGACTCATCCCGAGGACGATTTCCCGTCATCACTATATCCCCAATCTTATCCAATCGTTCATCAACCCCCATCGCTGCCACCAAGGCCTTCTCTTTTTCATCTTGTGCCGTAGCGTCATTCCCCACTAGTATCCAAGACTTCATATCGCCCTTCCATTTAGAGTACAATTTTCCCTTTATATCGTAGTTTCCATCATCCCCAGATTCTAAGGTTGTCTGATATGTTATAGAAGAAAAGCAAGAATCAGCAGCCAGCTCAGGTAACTTATTCATACGAAAGCTATCTGCGTCTTCTACCAAAGCCATCCTTCCTTGTATATTGTCTGGCACATAGCCTAGAGGAACATATGGATTCGTAGCATCCAGATAATATGGCTTTCCCTGATAGAAAACCGTACATATCGCATGATCAATAGATGCAATAGAAGGATTTTCCTGCAAAGAATAAGGTACATCCCATGTCCCTATATCTGTTTGACGAGCATCAAAGCCTTGCACCTTGAGCAAGGTTTTGAGCAAAAGAGCCATAGCCTTGCAATCACCATAACGCTTACGAATAGTTTCAGCAGGTGTTGCCGGTTGATGGGCAGAAATGCCTGCCTCAAAAGCCAAATATCTGATATTCTGCTGTACCCAGGCATAAGTATTGGCTATCTTGTCATAATCGTTTTTTGCCCCTTTCTGTATCTCTCTTAGTATTTCTTCTTGATTAGGAATAGAGCAATCCACATTAGCCAACTGATGAGACCAGACAAACATATCTTGCAGACTTTGGAATGCTCCCAACACCAAGAGATGAGGAGCACTATATCCCCAAGATGGAGAATTAGGTTCTATCAGCTGTGCAGGTAAGGAATGAATCACATAAGTAAAAACGGAATCTCCCTCAGCATTACATGTAGTACTTTTCTCTATACCAGCAGGAAGATTATATTCTTTTATCCGAAACTGCTGGAAGGATTTTGGCTTGATTACCTCTATCTTCTTATGCTCTACATAATTAGCTTCACACAAAGGAATAGTTGTGAAATAAATAGGATTGAGATAGGTTCGAGTAAAAGAAGCCTTCAGAGTCTTGCCAACCTTTGGAATCTGATAGCTAAAGTAGCAAATCTTGGTATCATCGTAAAAGACATTACGAGGAATGGCTGACTTGTATTGTGCATACCCCTTACACTGTGCCTTGTCCAAACGAATAAACTCTCCGCAATAAGCACATGGTTGAACTAGAGCGGAATATTGGGTTACACCATACTCATAATCCGTAGTGTTAACAACAATAGTCTTACCTGCGTCATCAGTTTTGAAGACGTATCTATCATTGCATTGCAATATATGCACATTGTCATCAGCTTTTTGAGCCGAGATGGGTTGCAAAAAGGCGAAGAGCAATACCAGCATACTATCTAAATCAGCAAGTCTGTATTGGAGCATTTTTCTTATTTTCATTATACTCTGCTTCTTTTATTTATTCTGTTTGCAAAAATAAGAAAAAAAAACGAGAACAAAGGATAAGAAAAGAAATTATTTTGTTTTTTGCGTTAAAAACATATCATAATAATATAAAAAAGACAAAAGTTACCAGCTGACGATAACTTTTGCCTTTTCACTTTATATTTCTATCTTTTACATCATCATCAAACCTTAAATTTCGCAGCCTGCTCCTCAATATAGGCAGCATCGCTGAAGTAGTCGATACGCATAGCCTTGCGAACCTCATCCATGGTCTGGGCTGCAAACTCGCGGGCATCCTCGCTACCCTTCTTCAGGATATTGAATACCTCAGGAATATCCTGCTCAAACTCATGACGGCGGGCACGGATTGGGTCGAGCATCTTGTTGATAACGCTGTTCAGGAACTTCTTGCAGGTGCCGTCACCGATACCACCCTTCACATACTGCTCCTTCAACTCATCCAAAGTCTTGAACTCAGGCCAGAATTCAGCGAAGTCCTCAGGAGTAGAGAATGCCTCGAGATAGGTGAACACGGCATTGCCCTCCAGATGTCCCGGCTCTTCCATGCTCATACGTGGCTCACCGTTAGACATCTTCTTCACCTTCTTCCAAACGGTCTTCTCATCGTCGCTCATGTAGATGCAGTTGCCGAGACTCTTACTCATCTTCTCCTTACCGTCAGTTCCAGGAAGACGACGGCAGCAGGCAATCTCTGGAAGCAGAATCTCCGGCTCTACCAATACAGGCGCATAAGTCTGGTTGAAGCGGCGAACCAACTCGCGGGTTACCTCCAGCATAGGCTCCTGGTCCTCACCGGCAGGCACGGTTGTAGCCTTGAAAGCGGTGATGTCGGCAGCCTGACTCACAGGATAGCAGAAGAAACCAAGCGGAATGTTTGCCTCGAAGTTACGCATTTTGATCTCTGTCTTCACGGTTGGGTTACGCTGAACACGAGATACAGAGATGAGGTTCATCAGATAGGTAGTCAACTCAGCCAACTCTGGAATCATACTCTGGATATAGAGTGTACACTTCTGTGGGTCGAGGCCCGCAGAGAGATAGTCAAGAGCCACCTCTGTGATGTTCTGTCGAATTTTCTCAGGATTGTCGGCATTATCAGTCAAAGCCTGAACATCTGCCATGAAAACGAACATTCTGTCGAAGTCGCCAGCGTTCTGAAGTTGTACTCGGCGCTGCAGAGAGCCGATGTAATGACCCAGGTGAAGTTTACCTGTAGGACGGTCGCCCGTCAATATAATCTTTCCCATTTTCTTGCAATTTATTATTATTTTAGCTGCAAAGGTACAACAAAATAATGAGAATGAGGAAAAAAAGATGTAAAATTAACCAAAACCCAGAGTTTAAGAGACAAAATGCTTATCTTCTTTAATCAATTTCATCTATCTTCCTCAACTGATACCCCTCAAACTGCATAATTATCTTATGGAGTTTGGTACCTTGACGCAAGGCTTCTACCCTTGGAGCATCGGCATATCGGTTTATTTGTTCCACAGCTTGCTCCCATTGCTCTTCCGCCTTGGTTTGTCTGCCGTTATCAGCCATAGCTCCAAAATCTTTCTTTGACAGCATCTTCAGTTCGATAATATAGCTGTGCTTGGTATCGTAATGAGTCAAGTCTGGCAACAGGAAAAAGTCACAATATCCATGATTCAATTCCAATTCGGGCATCGTATAATAGTAACTGTTCAGATTCAAATATGCCATAAAGAAACCTTGCAGATTACGTTCACCCTCTATGCTATCTCTAACGGAAGAGACCTTGGCATAAGCCTGTGCCATAAACTCCAGCGCAGGTTTCCATTGACCATCAAAAGCCATATCGGTAAACAAAGACTTAAGACTCATTTCGTCTACCGCACAGACTTCGTCATATTGCTCCAGCAGATAGGTATAGTATTGCTTGCGAACATTATTATTTGGAATGCCAAGCACCAGCTGGTCTCCGCGTGTTCCCTTTATTGTCAACATTCCATAATAGAACAGAAGACTGATAAATATCTGTGGTCTTACCAACAATTTGGCAGGAAAACTTTCCTCAATATTACCTATTATTTCTCCATTCTCGATGATAATGCGCAGCACACCCTTACGGTCGCCATCCAGTTTATCAAGCTGCAGCAATTTCTTCATCTTGCCATAGTCTGTCTTGGTATTAGGATCCACCATCAGCTTAGGAGATTCACCAGCCTCACGATAATTGCGTAAGTAATAGAATACCATATCGCTGTTGAAAACTTTACTCTGAGTTTTCAAGGCACTTTCCGAGAAACAATAATTGTCATACCATGGTTTCATTTCGTTAATGATAGCCTCCACATCACTATCAGGACGAATCTCCCCGTTCTCCTTATAATAAGTGAAGAGTTCTCTTACATCTTCGGTAGAGAAACCAAGCATTTGATTAAAGGCAGGCTTGGTAGAGATATGCCATCCTATGTTGAATCCACTGGTCAAATCATCCAGTGTAACAGGACTTACGCCTGTCATAAAGATTTTAGAGAACATTCCCTTAAACACCTTGAAAATCTCCCGATAAAAACCACTGGCATGGGTAAGAGCCGTATACACTTCCTCCCCCTGCTCATTGAGCACAACATTGGTAAAGTTGTCATACTCATCTACTATAAGATAAAGTGGAAGATTCTTTTTCTCTGCAGCAATCCCAATGGCATTCAACTTTCTGGCAGCAGTTTTTGCCTTCAACACACTTTCCACTACTCGTTCGGGATAATACTCCTGATAAGTTTCGATAAAGCTATCAATACATTCATTGCAATAGGCATTGAAGTTTTCTTCCAATTGGTCTATCGAACCTCCTATCTTGGAGAAATCAAGAAACAAGACTTGATACTTTCCCTGATTTTCTGTAGGATGCGAACCGATCCAAAGGTTGCCAAACAACTTATCAAACTTATCTTTACGTTTGATGTCATAATAAGCCCTCAGCATACTGATAAACAAGCTCTTGCCAAAACGACGAGGGCGAATAAAGAACAAGGCATCAGGCTCATCCTCTAACTTTGGTATATACATGGTCTTATCGACATAATATTGATTTCTCTCTATGATGTCGATGAAGTCAGACACTCCGTAAGGTATTCTTTTAGCTCGTCCCATAATCGCTTATTTTTTTATACATTGCAAAGGTACAACAAAATATTGAGAAACTGCAAGAAATGGTGAAAAAATAACAAATGAGCAGGAGAAGGAAGGGATATCTGAACGAAAAACGGGGCACCCTTGAGGATGCCCCGCCACCAATTAAAATAATTGATTGTCGCATTATAAACTTACCGTACTACTTAGCGATCATGATCGTTACACGGTTCTCTGCGTTTTCTGCAAAAGGCTGCACACGTGCACCCTTAGATTCTTCTGTAATGCGCTCTGAAGGTATATTATATTTCTTTGTCAGCATCCAAACCACAGCTGCTGCTCGCTTGGCAGCGATGCGGTCGTTGATGACGTCATTGCCTGTACCCTTGTCAGCATAACCGGTTACTACAACCTTTGCCTCTGTGTTCTTGTTCAGGAAGTCAACCACCTCACGGATCTTAGCATCCTCAGCAGGAGCAATCTTGTAAGAATTGATGGTGAAGAAGATGTCACGGCGCATCTCCTCTACCTTCTTCTCTACAAGAGCTGGCTTAGGCTCTGGCTTAGGAGCTACATATTCCTGCTTAGGAGCTGGTGCCGGAGCAGGTTCCTCTACCGGCTTAGCCTTCTTGGTATAGCTCTTGCCCAGGTTGATGCGTACACCTGCCAGTGCATTGAAGTACCAGTCAGGGTTATCTGCCTTCTTAGAGTTGTACTTGTCAGAAATCATGTTGGCATTGCCTTCGAGCATGATGCTCACAGCCTTGCTTACCTTGAATTCCAGGTCGATACCTGCTCTGCCGTATGGGCGAACCTTCTTTCCCTGCCAGAGATATTCCAGCAGATAGTTGCTCTGATTCTTGATGTTGGCAGCCAGGTCGTTTACCTCCTGGTTAGCTCCTGCCCAGTTGATACCACCACCAA
This sequence comes from Segatella copri, assembly GCF_949820605.1. Taxonomy (NCBI): domain Bacteria; kingdom Pseudomonadati; phylum Bacteroidota; class Bacteroidia; order Bacteroidales; family Prevotellaceae; genus Segatella; species Segatella copri. Next base: position 201,866 of record NZ_CATKVU010000006.1, on the reverse strand, counting down.
CGAAGGCAGTAGCGTTGAATACGCGGTTCGGGTTCCAGCCACAGAAGAGGTTAGAGAGGTTGAACATAAAGTCCACACCCGGAGCTACATATTTCCATTTGTAGCTGGCGGTATACGGAGTACCGTCCTTGGTAGCCTTGTATCCGTTCCATCCGCCCTTGCTCCAGATACCGTTTATCTGACCACGGAGTCCGAAAACAGGAGAGAACTGGTAGCCGATGGCACCCTGGAAGTTAGGAGAAAGCAGGTCTGAGAAGCTTGCCTCACCCACAGTATATTGCCCACCAGCCTGAACATCCAGGAACCAGTGGCGCTTAAACTGATATTCGTTTCCATCCTTGTCTGTGTAGGATGCTTGCGCCATAGCGGCTGTAGAGCCGATGGCGAGCAAAGAAGCTGCATATAAACACTTAATAGATTTCATCATAATTTAATTGTTTTGTTATTGATTCACTCCTTTGACAAACAAACTTATGTATTTGTTTGAAGCATTTGAATTAACTACAATTTCTTTATTAAAACTCCCGATAACTGATCCTTTCCCATCATAAGTGATGATGATAGATCCTTTTTTGCCTGGCATGATGGGAGTTTTACTGAAACTAGCTTCAATACAGCCGCAATAACCATGTACATCATGGAGTATTAATGGAGATTTTCCTATATTTTGAAAATCGAACCTAACCTTCTGCAGTTTTTTTGAGCCAACCTTGCCGAAATCATGTTCATATTTCAGAAACTTTATTTTCGACTTTTTCGAATCGGGCAGTTTATCATATTTGTATTCAGCCTCCATCCGTTCTCCAGGAGTCAGTTCTTTTTTCTTTTCGGAGCAACTGGCTGTGAATATAGCACAGCACATAAGAAAGAACAGAACTTTCTTACTCATCATAAGTTATCTTGATGGCAGCTCTACCTTCATTCATATCAGTTTCCTGACGATAAAGTGCTCCGTCTCTCAGATAATAATAGGCAGGATCACCATTCCATTTTATAGTGGCAAATGGACGCTTGTGATCATCTCCATCACTCCAGGTGATTTGCTCTTTCTTCTCATTACCGGCAAACTGAATCGTACCGGTATAATCTTCGTTCAGAACGAACTTGTTCTCAAATTCGTCAGTAAAAGAGCCTGCAAAACCATGGTTCTCTTGCTTACTGCCTCCACCGCATGACATGAAGACGAATGTAACTGCCAGACATATAAAAACTAAAAATCTTTTCATTTTTTCTGTTTTTGTTTTAAAAAAGGGTGCCCTCTGAGGAAGACACCCTTAATTTTATGTTATCTTGAGATATACTTACTTCTTTCTGGCATTAGCCTGAATAGTTGTAGCAACATTAACCTTAATAGGATCTGTTACAATCTCACCCCATCCATACTTAACCTTAACAGGGATGTACAAGTTGAATGCATTCTGAACACCTGCACCATTGTTACGGTAAGTGATGAAGCCATACTTAGAGTTAGCACCTCCCATTGATGTAGCATTGCTCTGGGCAAGAACGATAGTTGCAGGTACATCCTGAAGTTCACCATTCAAATCACACTTAGCCTCATCGATAAGAGCTTCAACATCGAATGGACCATAGAAGTCCCAATATGTCATATGATCCTTGAATAGACGGTTCTTTCCGGTCTTAGCATCAATACGCCAATCAGACGGAGAAATCAAATCCTCGATTGTGATGAATGAACCCTTCTCACCGAAGTCAACACCATCAATGAAGTTGTCATTTGCATTTGTTGTAATGTTGATTGGACGGATGAAGTTAGCCTGGAAGTGATCCTTTCCATCAAATGTAATAGAAACTTCCTTGGTTGTTTCGCCACAAACATTTGCCTTTGCACCGATGAAGGTGTACAACTTATTTGTGTTCAACAAGTACTTAGCGAGATTACTCTCCTTATTCAATACGATAGAGTTCTGACGCTTAACATCATAAACACCTGTTGTTTCTGCATTATTAATTGTAGCAATCAACTCATTTGTATAAGTTACGTTACCTACCTTAGCAGAAGCATACAACTTAAGACCATCTGTACTTACAGTGAATGTAACCTTTGTACCGTTGATATCCTTGATAGCTGCAACACCATCTTTACCAGTACAGAAGAAATACTGGAGATTAGTAATGCTCTCATCGAGATACAACTGACCATTCTTATTATAGAATGGAGCATTCAAATCACTTACGAACAAGCACTTATTTGCATCAGTCTCGTTTTCATTAGGAGTCTGTACATTCAGCTTAGCATACTCCTTAGTGGCGTTCCAATACTCAGCATAGTAGTGAGCATTTTCACCAGCAGGAACCTCGCCCTTAGTCTTCCAAACATTGTATGTCTTCTTGACGCCCTTGATCTTAGACTTCAAAACTACGACTACAGAGTCTGTTGCATTTGTTCGAGCGTTCTTGAATACGATTTCGTTAGAAACCTCTTCACCTGCATGCTTCCACAAATCTTCATTCTTAATCTTCCAAGTATACAAATAGGTCATTCCACCTTCTGCATCGGTCTCTGGCTTTTCAACTACAGTACCTACATCGCCCTTAACATGAGTGCAATCGGTAAAGTATGGATAAGCTTTATGGAACTCATTCTTACTCATACCAAGTTTGTTATACAACTGAACGTTGATCTGCTCAACTGTCGTTTCAGACTTTCCATCCTGACCACAAACGAATTTGAATTCGTCAACAGTCAATGGAAGATCCTTAGCTGGTTTAATCTCACTTGGCTTAACAATCTTGATCTTTACGTAAGCAACCCGAACTACATTGCTGCCATTCATCAAGCTTACACGTACGATAGGCGTACGATCGATAGCAGCTTCACCTGTGGTAGTAAATACCTTAGGAGTTACGATACCATCCTCAGTAACTGTTACGAAGTCCTTCTGGTCTGTCTGGTTTGTACCAAGTTTATAGTTCTTCACAACCTCGTACTTAATGCTCATACCAAGTGGAGTAAGATCCTTAACAACAGAGCAACCTGTATTACTCTTCTGATGAACACCTACGAATGTAGACAAGTCGAGCTGACCATTGTAAGCAACTACGGTATCAACAACTTCCTTCTTCTGAGCATCTTCGCTCCAAACAAGACTGTTCTTCACCTTAGCACCAGCCTCGGTATCCTTAACACTGATACCAACTGTACCACGACGATAGTGATAATCCTCTGGAGTAGATCTGTTTATCTTTTCGATATCAGCGAGATACAACGGATCCATATTCGTCTTGTAGATAGTTGCATAATCGGATGTCACAGTTTCACCATTCTTTCTCTGTGCCTGCAAAGCTACGGTTGTTATGTTTTTATCTGTAGCTGGAGTACCAGTTACATTAACCTTAACCTTCAGAATACCATCCTTGAACTCAACAAATTCAGGCTTTGCAGCGAAATCATCAGAAGCTTTAGCGCGAGATTTGATAAAGTCGCCATTAGCCTCAAGTGCAAATATCAAGTTCTTCAACTGCTCTTCAGAAGCATTGGCAGGATTCACGTGATAGTAAGCGTATGTCTCAGGATTGACAACCTTTGCAGCACCTTCTGTCCATTTCTCATTCTTAGAGTCCTTAGTTGCACCAGCACTCAATGCCTTGTACTCGAACGAAGAGATGCGGATAGCAGGAACGCCATCAACGTAAGCACGAGAGTCGCCATCCTTCATGAATACGATACCACGGAGATTACTGCTCAAAGAGATAGTGTACTCACCATAAGTACCATCAGACTTGAGTACGTGACTCAATTTCAAGTCTTCCTCGCCCATAACTGCTGTGATAGCATCATTAGAAGCTGTCTTCCACATAATGCCGGTCTTGGTTTCTGTATTGCCATCAACCTTGTAGAAATAGCCATCTTCCTTTGGCAAGTAGTAAGCACCGTCCTTACCAGCAGTACCCGGTGTACCCGGTGTACCAGGTGTACCAGGGTCACCCTGATCACCCTTGTCGCCCTTGTCACCCTTAGCATTCAAGCCTGTGCTTACATCATCAATGTACCAAACTCCGTCAACGATTTTAACAACTGAGCCAGCCTTACCATCCTTACCATTTGTAATGTCATAAGTTTTACCATTGCTCAATTTGACTGTAATACCATTGTCGTTCTTTACTACATCTGTGAGAACACTACCAGCTGTAATCTGAGAATTGATTTCATCAATGGTCTTCTTCAATTGGTCAATCTGACTCTGCAAACCGCTGATGTCATCGTCGTAGTCTTTACAAGAAGTAAATGTGCTTACCGAGGCAATTGTCAATGCACCCATAAGCAGCGCGCTAAAATACTTTCTTTTCATACGGTAATAATTTATAATGTTATACGATTTTCCTAGCCTTTCGGCAGGAAGTTATTAATTAATTCTCTATATCGAATTAAGAGTTCCGTTTGATGAAAAGAGTCTGCACTCTTAGAAAAGTTCTTCATTCTCTTTCAAAGGTCCTCTTAGAAAAGTTATTTTTTATCGTTCTTATATCGTGGCTTTTTATCGCCACTCAGTTCTTATTGTTTTTATCATATCTCCAGCCAGAAGATTTTTCATGTTGCAAATATAAGTATATTTTCCGAAACTTGCAAGTTTTTGAGCATTTTTTTTCAAAAAAAGGCTAATTTTCTTATGTTTTTTATAAAATAGCCCCCATATTGGGCTTCTAGCCCGTCCATTTTCCCTGTTTTCCTCCATTTTGCCGATATAAAACCTACACCTTATTATATATAGGGGAGATTGGCGGTCCTACACCTTATTATATATAGGGACCATCCAGATACGAATGTATGAGTATCTACCAGGAATGTTGTTTTCTGCAGATTACCGAAAAAAAAACGTTTTTCTTTGGTATTATTCCCTTAAGTTGTATCTTTGCACAAAATTACAAGTAATACTGGAGATATGAAGCAAGATACTAAAAGAATACCTTATCGACGCAATGACTTCGTACAAATCATAGAGCAAAACAATTACTATGTGGACAAGACGATGTATTTGCCAGCATTGGAAGATGAGGCGGTAAACCTCTTCTTTATCCGTCCTCGCCATTTTGGCAAGAGCGTATTCATCAGTATGCTCCAAGCTTATTATGACTGTAACATGAAGGATAAGTTCAAGGATCTGTTCGGCAATCGGTGGATTGGCAAGAATCCTACTCCCCTTCAAGGCAAATATCTGGTTCTCTATCTTGATTTTTCGCAAGTAGGCGGACGTATCGACCAGCTGGAAGAGAAGTTTAACCGTTATTGCAAAGTGAAGCTGGATAGTTTTGTGGATGTCTACCGTCAATACAATTCGGAGGATTTTGTAAAGAAGGTCTTCGAGGCCGAAGACGCCGTAGACAAGTTGATACTTATCAACGACGAATCAAAGAAGCTGAATCTTCGTACCTATCTCATCATTGACGAATATGACAACTTCACCAACACGGTGCTCAACGAGCAGGGTGAAGGAGTAAATCGTGCCATTACCCATGCTGAGGATTTCTATCGTGATATCTTCAAGAAATTCAAAGGTTCGTTTGAACGTATCTTTATGACGGGTGTGAGTCCTGTGACGCTCGATGATGTAACCAGCGGTTTCAACATCGGATGGCATATATCCACCAAGAAGCAATTCAACCAGATGTCAGGATTTTCTACAGAAGATGTCTATCTGATGTTCAACTATTATAAGGAAAAGGGCGAAATTGCAGCCAATGCCAACGATGATAGACCCTAACACCAAGACCGACTATAACAAGATGAAAAAGCTCATCCAGCTCGACAAGCTAGATGGCGACCGAAAGGGCGTGATTCGCACGATTGCCGAGAAAGAAGAGATTGTGACTACACTCTATGACACCTTCCCTGCAAGAATGACAACAGACCCGCAAGTATTTCCAAGCCTGCTGTTTTATTATGGCATGCTTATCATCAAGGCTACGAGAGGAGCAAAGCTTATACTCGGAATTCCAAACAACAATGTGCGCAAGCAATATGATGAATATCTGTGGAGGTGTTGGAACCTCAATGGCGTTTTCTCGAAACCACCAAGAAATTTGCAATAATTTTAGTAGCCATGTTCGCTACAACCATAAAATATCTTGTATATCAGAAGAAATAGAGAATGTTCAAAAGTGGACATTCTCTATTGCTATTTCTATTTCACCAAAGTCAATCATCGCATTAAAAAGACTTACCTTGTTGGCATTTCGCAAATCTTCCAATGTAATATCTGCTTCTTGTATCATTCCCTTGTCCAATAGTGCGGCTCTTTTTGTGCCTGGCAATAAGGGATGTCTGGGAGTCACCCAATGTTTGCCGTCAAATATGGCAAGGTTCGTGAATGAGGTATCCGTTAAAAGTCCATGTTTGACGATGATGATGTCGTCACAGTTTCCTTTCTGTGCGACCAAGGCATTGAGGCGACTGCGGTCGGTACTTTTATAGCCATACGTTATCGTGTCGTCTGCGACCACTTGAAGGGAGTTTATGTTTCGAATAAAATACGGAGCATATTCTACTGCTTCAACGCCTTGTTTGCCATACACCACTCTCGCCTTGTAAAAATCCATACTTTCCGTTGGATTTATCAGTTTTTCCAATGAAGGCATGGACGCATTGCATAATGAAGGAAAGAACTTACAGATCGTTCTTTCCATTCTGTCCTGATGGTATGCAAGAGCTTGTGTCTTTCCATTCACAATTTTTATTGTCTCTACGAATTGCTGTGCCATATTAAAATCTATTCTATTCAAAAGGAAGATACACTTTTTGTAACACTTCCTCGTATTCTTTACTGCAATCACTCTTCGAAGTAATGCCTCCTCCTGCCTTGAAATACGTTCCCAGACCGTCATATTCAAGAAAGCGTATCATTACAGCCGAGTTGAGTTCACCATTATTATATATACCCATGACTCCTGTATAGAATCCACGGTCATACCCTTCCGCCTCATGGATTATTTCCATAGTCTTGTCCTTTGGCGCACCTGTTATGGAACCCGCGGGCAACATTGCATCCAATATGTTTCCGATGTGCTTTTGATAACCAGTTGGCAACTTGCCACTTATTTCGGAACTGGTCTGGAGAATATTCCCCTTATTGGTATGGAGCACATCAATATAACGGTATTTATCCACCCTTACATGCTCCGCCACACGGCTAAGGTCATTTCGAATCAGATCCACAATGGTAGCATGTTCGGCAGCTTCTTTTTTGTCGCTCATCAACACTTGCTCTGCTTCGGGTAAGGACGCGTCAATGGTTCCTTTCATCGGATAAGAAAATATCATTCCGTTCTTTATCCTCACGAATGTTTCCGGCGAGAAACACACGAACTGCCTATTGCTATTATTGTCTTTTAGTAGAATCTTATACTTGCCTTTAGCACGTAGGAAGATGTCCTCCAACGTAAGGTTGCAGTCCACAGCCACCTTACAAGTAAGGTTGGCAAGATAACAGTTTCCACGCAGGATGTTGCTTTTGACAGTTTCAAAACTTTTCGTGTAATCTTCAAAATTTGGCTCAGACACTTTCCACGTCGGATGTTTGGTAACCGAAGAGAGTGACTGCCGTTTTACATTGGTTATACCCTCAAAGTCATAAAGGCATTCATCGATAGCTATTTCAGATAGCTTCCGTATGTATGCTTCCGAACCTGCATAGTTGACGACAAAAAGGAAAGGCTCCTTTTCGTTAGCCAAATGATTGATACAGTCTATAATATTTTGTTTCATTGTCTTATATTTTAATGTTACTGAAACATCTGTCCAGTATCTTATATCTTTGTTGAGCATTCTTGTTTGTTGGCATACTTATGCGATTTTATTATATAATATTGCAAAGATAGCTATTTCTTCGCAATATCATTTTTTTTTTTGATAAAAAAAAGTAAAAATGGAGAGATGTTGTTTGAAGTTGCTTTTTTCATCAACCTTCATGGTTACTTCCTTAGAAGAGATAGGGATTGTAGGTCATCATCTTTACTGCAAATGTATGACTAATATTTCACGATGCTTCTCTGTTTTTTGAACTGTTACAAAAAATGCTATTGCCTCATTTTTCTCAATACTACAAAAAAAGCATGGCGCAAATCACTGCGCCATGCCCCAATAAAAGAAAACCTTATAGTCAAAATAGAAATTAGCGATTCTAATTCTTGTTCTGGTACTAATCTTTTTCTAGTACTTTGCATTCTGAGGGTCGAAGTTGGTCCAACCGCTCATCCAGTTGTTGCTGCCATCGAAGGCTCCGATGTAGGTTACGGTGTCGAAACCTGTCCAGCCAGTGAAACTTGCGGCACCAAGCAATGGGCTTCCTGCAATAGGAGTATAGCCATCTGCACCAACCAATGAAGTCCATGAATCAAAATACTTGTTGCTCTGCTCTGAGAAGAAGAAGGTGTTGCTGTATGACTTCTGATTCTTGTCGATATCCTTCTTGTTCGCTGCATCGTAGAGATAATCCTCATACTTCTTGTTGGCATCAGTACCAACGGCATCCATACCAGCGAAATATACATTCTGAAGCTTGAACTTGCCATCCTTGGCATCCTTCACGGTTTCACCCTTCTCCCCATCAACAATCAAACCGATAGGCCAGCCTAAGGCTACAGAGTTGATGCAGTTGAGGTTAGAAGAACGGCGAATCTGCATGGCTGACTGGAACTTGCCGAGGGCTGAACCGTTGTTTGGATTGTATGCTCCGGCAGTGATATAATCTGTGGTGTTCTGGAACTTAGAATCCAATACCTTAGGACCTACAAAGGTGATGTTAGAGAAGATTGCCTTGGTACGAGGATCCACGGTTGCACCATCAGCACAGTTGTCGCTCTCGAAACCGTTGCTCTGAGAGGTATCGGCTATCTTGCTGTCGCGCAGAGAAAGACCATACTGCACCTTTCCTGAGAAACCGTTATCGGTATCGAAATCATCATCCCATCCCTTGTAGGCTACGAGATACTTGCAGTTTACTGTACCGCCAAACCACTCGAAGGAATCATCATTGGAATAAGATACCTGAACGTGGTCAATCTCTGTGCCTGAACCCACAGAACCTAAGGTTAAACCATTAATCTCCTTATCCTTCTGGAATGGATAACCGGCAAACTCAATGCGTACATAACTCAAGGCTCCTGAATTGTCAGCATCATCTGCGCCACCATGCTTGGTACGAGGACCACCCTCTATCTGCTGCTCAGTCTGGTTATTCTTAGCCTTGCCGCAGAGGATGATGCCACCCCAGTCGCCAGGCTTTCTGCTACCGGCAGCCTCTTCAGATGTAAAGACGATAGGCTCTGTGGCTGTACCCTTGGCGATGAGCTTGCCGCCACGCTCAGCGATGAGTGCCGCCTTGGTCTGCTTGTCGCCCTTGATGATAGTTCCCGGTTCGATGGTAAGCTCAGCACCATCTGCAATATATACCCATCCCTTGAGGAGATAAGTGCCTTTCTTCAAAGTCTGCTTGCCTGTGAAGACGAATTCCTGGTCGCCGTTGCCAATCTGTGTTCCGTTGGCGTTTTCCTTGTCATCTGTTCCGAAGAGGATGTGGTCGCAAGCCTTCAAGCCGCCATTGGTTGTCCACTTGTAAACTACTCCTGATCCAGGATTTGGAGAAGGAGTTGGATCGTCATTGTCACTGCTGCAGCTGCTCAACATAGCAGATGCTGCGAGGATGCCCACGCATCCTAAAAAATACATCTTGTTCATCATTGTTTTCTGTTTTATTAAACAAATATCTAATATTATCTTTCTTGAAATTCTACGGATAGTCTCTAAAATTTATAGATTGCCTGCAAACCGATGTTTCTGCCCGGCTTGTAGCATCTTGCTATTTCTTCTACTTCCTTCTTGCTTCCGTCGCTATACGTTACATCGGCAAACTGCTTGTAATATATCTTTTCTGCAAGAAGATCCCTTACGTTGAGCTTCAGCTCCAGATGCTCGCCGAATTTCTTAGCCAGCGAGAAGTCGATGGTGTTGCGGGGCATCTCGTAGCTGTGAGGCACTCTGGCGTTGGAGTCATCGCCTGTGCTTCCCTCGCTTCTGCCCACACCGATGATTCGCTTGCCTATACGGTTGTAAAGCAGGGCGATATCCATCTTTAATGGCTCGTTCTTATAGAAGATGCCGGTGTTGATAAGGTATGGCGACTGACCCTGCATCGGTCTGTCTTCTTCCTTCGCTCCCTTCTCAAACTGCACCTTGCTCTTGATGAGAGCACCGTTAAACGACCAACTGAAATCCTTCAATCCTATGAATCCGAGATTCTTTCTGATATCCAGCTCCACACCATAGTTGTTAGCACTCTTCGCATTCTTGTAAGAGTAAATCAAGTCAGTGCCACCAGCCACCGTATAGGTCCACTCGATAGGAGAATCGAAGTGCTTGTAGAAGACTGCCAGCGAAATGAGCTCTCCACGGGATGGATACCACTCATATCGCAGGTCGAGGTTATCGACATAACAGTTCTTCAACTCAGTGTTTCCCTGCACATTGCTGGCAAGGTCGAAGTCGTAATACACCGACGACGATACTTCACGGAATTCCGGGCGGTTAATACTGCGGCCATACGACAGTCGCACCTGGTGCTGGTCGTTGATCTTATATGTTGTATTGAGAGATGGAAAAACATCATCGGTCTTGTAATGACGGCTCGATTCACTCTTCTCGTAGTCACGGGAATTGGAGATGAGTTCCATATCATTATGCTCGAAGCGGACACCGGCGTGGATGCCGAGTTTGCCAAAGGGGAGAGACAACGCCAGGTATCCTGCGCCTAAGGTGTTGTGTCCGCGGTAGTTGTTGCGCATCTGCTTTTCCTCCAGAAGATACAGCTTGTCGTAACCCATGTTTGCCTCGCTGGAGAGCAGGGTTGGGATGTCGCTGTGGCGGAAGTCGGATGGCAGGTTGTTATCTGAAACATTCCAGTTGTAGATGAAGTTGCGGGTCTGGTATTCTCGGCTGCGATACTCCCCGTAGGCACCCACTTGCAAGTCTGGCTCAAAGTTGCCAAACTTGAAGTGGTGCTTGTCATTTACACCAAGAGAGAGAATGTGTTCGTCGAGTTGAGTCCACTCGCGGGATATGTCGTTGCCGGTGCTCAGGGCATAAACGCCCGATTCTAGAGCATCGTCGATGAGGTATCTACGACGGTCAGGCAAATGGCGGTTGGCATACGCATACCCGATACTCCAGTCAAGGGCATCGCTAGTGAAGGTGTGCTTACCGGTAAGCTGACCGTTATATGTAGTTCTACTGCGGTAGTAATACTCTGCGCTTCGCTCCAGGTTCGACTGGGCGCTCACGCCATCACGCCAGGTATATCGGCTGGTAGCCAACTGGTTGAAGATGTTCTTGAGCTGATACTTGTGATTGCCGTCCTTGGAAAGAAAGGTGAAGTTGAGCATTGCTCCGAGTCTTACGTTATTATTATACTGATCGTCAATAGAGTGACGAAGATAGTTTGGCTTGTCGTTTGCCGCATCATAGATGCCATAGAGATTGTTCTCCATGTTCTCGTAGGTGCGGTATTCGTTGGTATAGTTCAGGGCGGCGAGCATGCCGAGTGTTCTTCCGCCGAGCATCCAGCGCTGGTTCAGGCTGGCTGCCAGTTTCAAGTCGCCCAAAGGCTTCTTGTTCTTGATGAGCCAATCATTATTGAATCCGTTGCCCAGGAGCGAAGTAGCATAATCGCCCACTGGTTTTCCGTTGGCATCGAGCTGTGGATTCAAGTCAGCATGGATGCCCCCATTCAGGTTTCTCAAGCCATTATCGAACCCAAGGAAATCGGTTCCGGAACCTTTTGAGTAAGAAAAGTCCTTGAAGGCAGAAGATGTATTCCAGTTTCCGCCCACGGCGATGTTGAAACTGTTTTCTGCCGGAATCTCCTTGGTGTTGACGATGATGAAACCGCCTGAGTAATCAGCGGGATATTCAGCCGTTGGCGACTTCACTATGGTAAGGTTGTCAATCTGCGAACTTGGGATGATGTCGAAGGAGAATGCTCTGGAATCAGCCTCAGAACTAGGCACTGCTCCTCCGTTCACCCACACATTGTTGTAGCGCTGTGACAATCCGCGAACCATCACGAATTTATCGTCGATGAGGCTCACGCCTGGCACTCGGCGTATCACCTCACCCGCATTCGTATCCTGAGTTCTGGATATTTCCTGTGCCGAAACATTACTCACGATGACGGGACTGCTTTTGGCCACCTGTATCATTGCCGCATCCGTATTACGCCTTTCCACTGCGGTAACGGTCACCTCTTTCAGCTGCTGTTCATCAGGTTGCAGCGCGATCACCTGGTCTGCGTCCTTCGCCTGAACCCCGTCAATTTTTTGAGTCTTATATCCTACATAATTTATATATAGTGTATATTTCTTGTCTTTATCCAATCCATCAATCTGGAAGTTTCCGTCGATGTTGGTGATAGCCTTCACGTTGGTTCCATCCACAGTGACGACTGCACCGATGAGTGTCTCTTTCGATTTCTGGTCGATAACCACACCCTTAATCTGTTGCGCCCACGTTGGCATGCTAGCCGCCGAGAGCAATCCTAATACAATAATTCCCCTTTTAGCATTCATAACCTATATCGTTTGATTACGGTTGCAAAGGTACGGCAGTATTATTACATTGCGATTGCGATGAGATTGAAAGGCATTGACGAAGCTGCGACAATGGTGTTACGGTTGCAATAACTAAAGATATTTAAATATTTAACCCGATATTTGGAGATAAATAAAGGAGTCCACTTTAAAAAGTAGTTTTTGGTTCTTTTTCCTACAAAATACCATTTGATTATCAGATGGTTACGTACATATAAAGATATACTATTTATGAGAGAACGCCAAAAATATCCGTAGCCACATTGACTACATTTGAAAAATTTCATGACTTTTACCATTATTCTTTAATACGATAACATTAAGATACAAATATATAATAATGGTTGCTGACCTGTGATGTAATAATGGAAAAACACAAATTTTTTACATTCTCAAAAAACTCCACGAATCGTTATATTCTCGGGCAGGTGCGGCTGTGATAGAGATTTACTCGAGGTATTTCGATTTTTATCGTTAATAATGCATAAATATTGGAGTTTATATACGTTTTTTAATGTATTGCACCTTATCTTTGCTTATCGGAAATCATCCATAACCAAAGTAAAAGAAATAGAAAATGGCAAAGAGCAAAAAAGATTTTACATTACTTCTCATTGCGCTCTTTTGCAGTTCTTTGGCTCATGCACAAAAGCAAGTTCCTGCAGAACGGAAAGATTCCATTGACAATGGAAGTAATATAATAAAGATAGTTGGAAATCATTCCAACAAGGGTGCGGCCAACAACGCCCTTGACGTGTTGAGTGGTCAGGCTGCTGGTGTCAATGTGACATCCAACGGTCTGGATCGTATGGCTATGCTCAATAGTGTGCGAGTACGTGGTACAACCTCCATCATCGGAGGCAATGACCCTTTAGTGCTGATTGATGGTGTCACTTCTGACGTACTTACCCTATCAACCATCTATCCTGCAGACATCGAGAGTTTTCGTATATTAAAGAATGCTGCGGAGACCGCCATGTATGGTTCACGTGGAGCGTCTGGTGTTATAGAGGTGAAAACCAAGAAAGGCACAGGACGAGGATTCCAGATTTCGTATGAGGGTAATGTGGGGTTCGAGCAGATGTACAAACACCTGGAGATGCTCAATGCTGCTGAATATGTTGCAACAGCAAAGGCATTGGGTATCTATTGCAACAACGGAGGTTTCAATACCGATAACTACAAAGTGATAACACGCACGGGTATGGTGAACAATCATTACCTTGCATTCAGCGGAGGTACGCCACAGTCAAACTATCGTGCATCTTTCGGAGTAATGGACCACAACACCATCATCAAGAAGATGGACTATAACGTTTTTGTTGCCAAAGTTGATGTAACCCAGAAAGCCTTCAATGACAGACTAACCGGAGAATTCGGAGTTTTCGGCTCTTCATTCAAGAACCATGACATCTTTGATACGCAGATGCTGTTCTATTCCGCAGCATGCCAGAACCCAACTTTCCCTGCTGGTACTGACGAGCATGGGAACTGGCTGAAAAACGAATCTGCAACGCATGTCAACCCACCCGGGATATTGCTTGAAGAGAAAAACGACTCCAAGGATTTGAACTTTGACGCGCACATAAAGCTGAGCTACGATTTCAATAAGAACTGGCGTGTATCCACCTTCGGCTCTTACCTGTATGGCTCTACCGAAAACGGACAATTCTGTCCGACATGGGTATGGGCACAAGGCAACGTGTACCGTGGTGAGTTCAAGAAAGAGGAATGGCTTGGCAATGTATCTCTTGATTTCAACAAAAGGTTCGGCATACATAAGGTCTCTGCTGGAGTAAGCAGTGAATACAGAAAGCTGAGAAAAACAGCTTTCTGGGTGTATGCCAAGGGCATACCTACAAACGATTTTCATTACGACAATCTCGGTGCGACGGCAGCCCGTCCGTATGGTGGAACAGAAAGCACTTACGAAGACCAGTCTCTGGCTTCTGTAATGGGAAGCATCACTTATAATCTGCTTGACAGATATACCTTAGCAGTTAATGCACGCGGTGCCGGATCGTCAATGGTTGGTGACAACAACACATGGGGATTCTTCCCATCTGTATCATTCACTTGGGACATGAAGAAGGAAAGCTTCCTTGCCAACATAAAACCGCTGTCAGTGCTAAAACTCCGCACGGGTCTGGGACAGGCCGGCAATCTTGGCGGTATCACAGCCTACACAACCATGAATACTGTAAGGCAGACAGGCATTGTTCCGATTAAGAATTCTCCGACAGTAACCCTTGGTATGGTAAGAAACAACAATCCTGACTTGAAGTGGGAAACGAAGACAACGTTTAACCTCGGTGCGGACATTGGTCTCTTTGCCAACAGGCTTATGCTTACAGCGGAGTATTACTATTCCAAGACCACCGACATGCTCTATGCCTATGAGGTTCCGGTTCCACCATTCGCATACAATACATTGCTGGCAAACATCGGTTCAATGTCAAACCGCGGATTTGAGCTGGGCTTGTCCGTGCAGCCAATAAGCAAGAAGGACATGGATCTTAACATCAATATGAATCTGTCGTTTCAAAGCAACAAACTTATCTCGCTAAGTGGTGATTACAATGGAATGAACATGTCGGCAGCGAACATCACCGCTATTGGATCATTGGATGGTGCTGGTCAAAATGGCGGCGACAACAACGTGGTCTATCAGATAGTTGGACAGCCGCTTGGCGTTTTCTACCTACCCCATTGCAAGGGACTTGTCAAGAACGAGAACGGCAGCTATTCTTACGACATAGAGGACCTTGATCATAATGGCAAGGTGGATTTGAGCGACGGAGGCGACCGATACATTGCAGGACAAGCCACACCAAAGGTGATCCTTGGCTCAAACATCAGTTTCAGATACAAGAATTACTATGTCTCCATACAGATGAATGGAGCATTCGGGCACAAGATTTTCAACGGAACAGGACTGGCTTACACAAGCATGGCTTGCTTCCCAGACTACAATGTCTTTAAGGATGCTCCAAAGAAGAACATCATAGACCAGAGAGTCTCTGACTACTGGCTTGAAAAAGGTGACTACCTGAACTTCGAGCATCTGACAATAGGCTACAATGTGCCTTTGAGGAGCAAGCTTATTCGTTCCTTGCGTGTATCATGCAACATTAGCAACATTGGAACAATCACCGGATATAAAGGTTTGACACCAATGATAAATAGCTATGTTGTCAACAGTACGATGGGTATTGACGACAAGCGCAACTATCCATTATACCGTACTTACTCATTGGGACTGAGTGTACAATTTTAAAACGAAAAGAGTATGAAGACTATTATTAAATGCATATTAGCAGCCCCGTTAATGCTTTGTTTCAGCAGCTGTCTGGATGAGCATCCCAAAGACCAGCTGGACCAGGAGGCAATCTACAACAATGCTGATAATATATACAAAAACGCAGTAGCTTCCCTGTACAACTACATAGGGAGCAATCAGGAGTCGGAAGGGCTTCAGGGAACTTGCCGGGGTATTTGCGACTACAATACCTTGACCACTGACGAGGCAATGATTCCTATCCGTGGTGGAGACTGGTATGATGGCGGTTTGTGGGAGAACATGTATCAGCACAACTGGAATGCCAATGATATTAATTTATATAATGTATGGAAATATCTCTTCAAGGTAATAGTTATATCTAACCAGTCGCTTTCTATCATTGACAGCCATAAGAGTCTGCTTTCTGCAGAACAGACAAGAGATTTCACGGCAGAGGTAAGAGCTGTACGAGCCTTGTTCTACTATTATGCGATGGATATGTTCGGGCGTGTTCCTATCGTGACATCATACGACGTGAAATTGGAGCAGGTAACGCAAAGCGAAAGAAGTGAAGTATTCAAGTTTATTGTTGACGAGTTGCAGGATGTTGCCCCACAGCTCGCCGATGAGCATTCCAACAAGGAGGGGAACTATTACGGACGTGTGACACGCCCGGTCGCAAACTTCCTGCTTGCAAAGCTTGCCTTGAATGCGGAAATATATACGGATGATAACTGGACCGACGGCAAGCGTCAGGACGGGAAAAGCATTTACTTCAATGTGAATGGCGAGAAAAAGAACGCTTGGGAAACCTGCATCTGGTATTGCGAACAACTGCGGCAAGAAGGCTATGAGTTGGAGAGCGACTACGCATCGAACTTTGCGGTTCATAATGAAAATTCCAAGGAGAACATCTTCACAATCCCTTTGGACAAGAACTTATATTTGAACGAATACCACTATCTTTACCGCTCACGCCACTACAAACATGGTGGAGCTTATGGTGGTTCTTCTGAAAACGGCACATGTGCAACTATTTCAACCGTCAAGGCTTTCGGTTACGGAACTGATCATGTTGACAATAGATTCAAGATAAACTTCTATGCAGATACCGTGCTTGTTGACGGAAAGAAGATATATCTAGACAACGGAAAGCCTTTGGTGTATATGCCACTGGAATTGAAGCTGAATCTAAGTGACAGTCCGTATAAACAAACGGCAGGTGCCCGTGTAGGCAAATACGAGGTTGACCGAACCGCCTATTCGGACGGACGGCAGGTTGACAACGATATCGTCCTTTTCAGATATGGTGACGCGCTGTTGATGGAAGCCGAGGCGAAAGTTCGCAATGGCGAGGATGGTTCAATAGAGCTGAACGCTATAAGAGACCGAGTAGGAATGCCTCATGTGGAAGCCAATTTGGACAACATTCTAAAGGAGCGTCTGCTGGAATTGGTTTGGGAAGGTTGGAGACGTCAAGATCTCATCCGTTTTGGCAAATATACCAAGGCATATGATCAAAGAACTCCATTAGAAAAGGAGTCTACCGGGTTTACAACGGTTTTCCCAATACCACAAAGATGTCTGGATTTAAACAAGAAATTAAAACAGAATCCAAGTTATTGATATAGTTGCCATAAGCTTTTCATTCACATGAAATCATTTTAAGGTAATAAGGGTTCAGGATCATGGGCTGACAAATTATAATTGCTCATATTTTAGTCTGCCCTGCCAAGACTGCCAAGGTGAGCGCATCATCATTGCACAGCAAATTGGAACTTTTGATGTTTCGGTATTGCGTAAGCCTTTGTGCTGTCTTGGCTATAACTAAAAAGGACCTTCTGTAAATTGGTCTACTTCCTATTATTTGAGAACTGATACGTTACTATCAATTCCATTTTAATTCAAGTTCCTATTTCTTAATAGTTAGCAATAAACTATTTGTTGTTTTCCAGCCATTTTTTAACACACCATAAAGCTCTGATTTGTTCGCTTCTATTGAGAACTTGCCTAATAACAAAATGTCCGCAAAACCAAATTCTTGGAATTGCGGACAAAAATGAATAGTTTTATATAATGTTAGAAAGCTGCAACATTATTAATACATGGTGTACCCTTGGCATCATCGAATACAATGCGAAGACCATTGGTCTTTACCTTGTCAAATCGCAGGATACGCTTGTAACCGATTGTGGTTGTCTCTTCCTTTTGACTGAGCTTTACCCAGTTCTTGCCCTGAAGATAATATACAGTGAATGCTTTCACACGCTGTCCTAAAGGAATATACTCCTGAAGCAAAAGTCGAGATATTTCTCGCTCTTTACCAAGACGGAACTCAATGCTTGCACCCTTAACCTTTTTAGAGGCCCAGAATGTGTCGTATTTTCCGTCATTAACGTTTTTACCGACATTCTTACCTTGCTGGCTGTCCACTTTAGGAGTAACACCTTTAAGGACATTTACAGACATCTCCTGCAGGATTCTCTTGTGGAAGTTAACTGCATTGGCAGAGTCTATTGGATGTATCAGTCCGTCTCTATCAACAGGGAAGTTGAGCAGGAATGTTGCATTGTGTCCCACACTTCTGTAATAAAGGTCACATAACTGATCAACGGTTTTTACCTTACTGTCTTCTTTTTCATGATAGAACCATCCCGGTCTGATAGATACATCGCATTCTGCAGGTGTCCATTGATCACCATTCTCCCAACCGAACTGCAGTTGCTTTGGCTTGTCGTAACCAGGATAAACTGTATTTGAAGGAATCATTGCCCAGTTGGTTTCACCTGCAAATCCATTCTCATTGCCTACCCATCGGCATCCAGGACCACCATCGCCAAAGATGATGGCATTAGGCTGCAAGCTGTCAACAATCTGATACAGTTTGTCAAACTCATAGTAATTCTTGCGGTCAATGGTTCGCTTCTCTGCTGCACCGCCATACCATCCGTCACCACCATTGGCACCATCAAACCAAACCTCGAAAATATCACCATAGTTACTAAGCAACTCTTTGAGCTGTCGCTTATAATACTCTACGTAATATTTGGAACCATAGCTTGTCTGATTTCTATCCCATGGTGAGAGATATACGCCGAATTTCAAACCATACTTCTTGCAAGCTTTTGAGAGTTCTCCAACAAGATCACCTTTACCGTCTTTGTACGGAGAGTTACGGATACAGTAGTCGGTAGTATGAGTTGGCCACAGACAGAAACCGTCATGGTGTTTTGCTGTAATGATGACCCCTTTCATGCCAGCAGCGACAAGAGTTCTTGCCCACTGCTCACAGTCTAATTTCTTTGGATTAAAGGTCTTGACGTCAGAATCACCATATCCCCATTCCTTATCATTGAATGTATTCAATCCGAAATGGATGAAAGCATAGGTCTCCATCTTCTGCCATTCAACCTGTGCTTGACTCGGAACCGGGAGAATAGGTTTCACTCCGTTCTTGCTACTCTGTCCCAAAGTTGTCAGTGCTGTAGTACCCACCAACAAGAGTGTAATGAATAATTTCTTTTTCATTTTTGTTTGATATTTAATGATGTTATAGATTGCAGTCTCACTCTGATTTCTCAGAGTGAGGACTATTTGGTTATCTTACAGGACGAATCACGAATTTGAATGCATAGTCCTGATAAGGAAGCATATATTTCTCAATAGGTAATGCACCCCATGTATTGATACATCCCAATCCCATCTGTCTCTGACTAATGTGTACAGAGGTAAAGTCTCGTGGTACAAGATCTCCAGAATGTTCTTGATTCTTTACCGGTCCGCGGTAAAGATCTGAAGTCAGATAGTTCAGGCTTGAACACTCCATTGGCTCATTGGAGAAAAACTCCAGACCTTTATTGTCTTTTGTCAGAACTTTCCAATATCTTACCTGCGTCTTGTTGCCAGACTCCTGTGGACGGACGTATGGATAATACTGATCCTTTACCAACTGGGTAAAAATGCCCAATCTGTCGGAGTTGTTACGGTCTGCATAATTCTCGTTAGGACCCTTTCCGTAGAATTCAACTCTATCAAACTCCTTAGGCATCTGCAATTCCATTCCATAGCGTAGAAGATTTGGCTTGTTCTCCGCATCAGGATTTACCTTCAGATCTTGTTCAACAGTCAGTTCTCCATTATTATTCAGTGTATAGGTAAGAGTCAGTGTAGACTCTGTTTCTTTGAGATACAACTCGGCAACAACAGAACCATTCTCCTTACGGGTAAAATTCTTCAGTTCCATACTTGGCTTATTCCATGCTGCACTTAATGTAGGCATATGTGAACCAAAATCGTTGTCTGTGCATGCTCTCCAGAAGTCTGGAGTCAAATCAAATCCCCTAACAAGCATAGGTGTTTTGTCAACATCCAAATAAGAAACAAGTCCTGTTGTCTTACTGATGGTAACATCCACACCATTGGCAGAAAGAACGAGATACTTGGCATGATCTACAGCCTTGACTTTGGCTGTTTCAGAGGAATTCAATACAGGGAACTTATAGTCGCTAATCACAAACTGCTGGTGGGCGATTTCTTCATCCTTACTTAGAAGAAGCGAATCACTGTTCAATTTGTACGAAAGATTCAGTGTCTTTTCCTTTCCTCTGTACTTCTTGTCTGCAACTATCTTTGCATATCCAGGAATTGCAATGGTCTTGCGTGTCTGAGGAAGAATATTGTATTTGCCAAGGTTGATTAAACCGTTTGCCATACTTTTTCCCTCTACCTCTATTGAATATACGAGATTTACGTTGTTCAACGGAACAAAGAAGTTCTCGTTGAATACAGAGACAGTACCCTTGACCTTGTTCTCAAGTTTGCTCCAGATGTTCTGATGGAAGTATTTCACTTCGTAAGCATGAGGATTTGGTCTTCTGTCCGGACTAACCAAGCCATTGTTGTTGAAGTTCTGGTCAGACATAGGGAAACGACCATAATCACCGCCATAGGCATAGATCTGATTACCAGTTATCTTGCTCTTGTCGCGCAGACCCTGATCAACAAAATCCCAGATAAAACCACCCTGATACTGAGGATACTGACGGATCAAATCCCAATACTGCTTGAATCCACCCATAGAATTACCCATGGCATGGGCATACTCCTGCTGAAGAAGAGGTTTGTCACAATAGTCCTTTTCCAGATATGCTCTACAACTGTCGTAATCAGCATACATAGGACAGAAAATGTCAGTCTTGCCAGCCTTCAGACCAGCCAACTCGTATGACTCAACAGGACGGGTTTCATCATGCTTGCCTGTTGAACATGCCATTTCGTATTGTACTGGACGAGAACTATCATATGCCTTCACCCAATCGTAGGCATCCTCAATGTTCTTACCATAACCTGCTTCATTACCAAGACTCCACATAATGATACAAGGATGGTTTTTGAGAACCTTCACATTGTGCATGTTACGCTCAATATGTGTCTTGTTGAACAACTCATTTTTAGCCAGAGTCTCTTTACCAAATCCCATTCCGTGGCTTTCCAGATTTGCCTCAGCCATAACATAAATACCATATTCATCACACAAATCATACCAGCGTGGGTCATTTGGATAGTGGCTGGTGCGTATAGCATTGATGTTTAATTGCTTGGCAACCTTTATGTCACGAATCATTTTCTCAACACTGACAACATATCCTCCATCAGGATCTATCTCATGACGGTTCACACCCTTGATCAGAACAGGCTGTCCATTTACCAAGAGCTGTTTTCCCTTGATCTCGATCTTTCTAAAACCGACATTTTGGCGAATGACTTCCAATACTTTATCTCCATCCATCAGTGTCGCTCTGAGTGTGTACAAATTCGGTGTTTCTGCTGTCCATTTGGCTACATTCTGAATGGTTGACTCTACTGTTGAACTGCCACCCTGTAACTGTTGCTTTCTTTCAAAAACCGTATTGCCAGTTTTCTTGTCTATCAATTCTACCAGAACATTCTTTCCATCACATGATTCTGTAGAAAAATGAATGGCAAAGATACCGTCTTTATAATTATCGGACAAGGAAGAGGTTACGTTCAAGTCCTTAATATGTGACTTCGGCTGAGCATAGATATAGTTCTCTCTGGCAATACCGCGAAGTCTCCAATAGTCCTGATCCTCAAAATAAGAGCCATCGCACCATCTCATCAGCTGCATGGCTATCAGATTCTCTTTTCCTGGTTCTACATATTTAGTAATGTCAAATTCCGCAGCAACCTTATTGTCTTCAGCATAGCCAACAAACTTTCCATTTACATATAGGTTGATATTGCTGGAAAATTCGCCGATGTGCAATATTATATTGTCACCATTCCAATTCTCAGGAATTACAATCTTACGTCGGTAAGATCCGACGTAGTTGCCAAGATCCTTCACATAAGGAGGATTTGATTCCCATTCATTTTCCCACTCATATTTTATGTTGGTATATACTGGCACGCTATAGCCATTCAACTCCCAACATCCAGGAATTGGCATCTTACCCCAATTAGAATCATCAAGATTGAGAGAATAGAAATCTAAAGGACGCTCATTGGCATTCTGCACCCAATTGAATTTCCAAATTCCTTCAATAGACAAGAATCTCTTTGAAAGCTTCTTGTCATTTCTGTCAGACAGTTCCTTATTCTCATAGCCGAAGAAATCAGAAACAGGCTCGTTACGATTGATGTTGTTCACCAAAGGGTCATTCCATGGCTCTGTCTTCTGGGCATATACATTACCAGACAAAGCCATAAAAAGTACCATAAAATTGCATAATTTATTCATAATCAATAGGTATTTATAGTTTTATACTTGCTCCAAACTCAACAGTGAAAGGACGAAGATAGCGTCCGGACATTACGTAGCCATTGAATCGCTTGGCTTCTTCCGGACCAATAAGCTCTGAGCCGGATATTGTACCGCTGGCACCTTTTTGGTTCAGGAAGTTGACTACACCAAGGTTGAATGATAATTTGTTGGTAGCATTCCATTTCACACCTGCGAAAGTTTCCCAATGGCCGTTAAACCAAAGGGCATTTGAAAGGTTAGCATACGTTTTTCCAAAATATCTGAAAC
This sequence comes from Segatella copri, assembly GCF_949820605.1. NCBI lineage: Bacteria > Pseudomonadati > Bacteroidota > Bacteroidia > Bacteroidales > Prevotellaceae > Segatella > Segatella copri. The sequence continues at coordinate 178,938 of NZ_CATKVU010000006.1, read as the reverse complement.
TGCCCCATACAGTCATCTTATCCTTGTAAAAGGTATAACTTGGGTCAAGCTCAATCAGTATCTGTGGTATTTCCTTGACAATGTTACCAGTGGCATTTAAGTCAGCGGTCTCACCATCATCAAACTTTACTGTCACAGAATAGTCCTTGTATGTTGGTTTCTGATAAGTAAAGAGGGCATGAAGATGCGCACCCTTGAAAGGGTCAAGTTCCACATTGGTTGTCCATCCAACAGTCTGAATGCTATAATTTAATGATGTTGTCTTTGAAATACTAGTGCCAGGTTTGGTTATATCCTGCTGGTCTGTATTGTTCGTCTTCTGAATCCAGGTTATCATTGATGTAACATCAATCCACTTATTGCGATAGTATATACCACCACGGAGCAATGGAATGCGGAGACGCAGGTCCTGCGGTCCCATATTGGAATAATCTGTCATGCGAGGAGAGCGTTCCATTTGAGTGAAGTCAGCGGTGAGTCCCATACCTTTATAAAAGGACCATGTAGCCGAAACTGTAAATGCATAATTGAGCTTATTCTTTGTTCTGTGCTGTGGTGTAATGGTTACACCGTCTGCATTGGTTGCACCGACATACATGTCTGCAAATCGTGCATAAGGCAACTGGTCTACAGACATACGACACCACTCTAAGCGTGCGCCATAGAAGAAACGAAGGCTTTCAATAGGACGCCATTCGTCTGTGAAATATCCTGCTAACTTATTCTCATTACCGATAGCATAGTCTGTAGAAATCTCATTGAATCCATAATAAGTTGTTCTTGCAGTCGGGTCTGAAACCATGGAATGTGATAGAAACTCTGGATACTCCTTTACACTGGCATCCCATTGTGTTGACGCAGACCAGTAGTCTAAGTCAAAGTTCCATTCGTTGAGACCTATTTTAAGATTATGCTGGCCATAGTTTCTCATCACCTCAGAGGTGAGAAGGAAAGATTTTGCCTTTGCAGTATGAAACCAGATTCTTCGACCATCCATCATACCTGTATAAAGCTTTCCATTCTTGTCATAATACGTATTCGTATTACCCTCAACCTTTCCATCTTTGACATTCATGATGGAACTGCCGCCAAAGTCGGCATAGTTAGCATCAACCCAGGTATATTTAGCCTTTGTATCCAAGTTCCATGCATTACCTAAATCCCATTTGAATAATACAGCAAATTCGTGAGATTTGCTTTTGTTCCAATCATTGATAGTAGTGTTTTTCACTTCACCTGTCTTCATATCACGGTACATGAAGTTCTGAGAAGCTGGAACGTATGAAGATGTACCCAATTTAAAGCCGTCCAATTCCGTCACATCACCATTAGTGTGATAGATAAATGGTGCAAACTGGGTTATGGAACCCATACGCTGACTGTTTGAGAACTTGTAGAGAAAAGACAACTGACCTCTGTTTCCCCAATGCTTTGTCAGGGCACCCTTATAAATTTGTGTACGGTCATTATAGTTGGTAAACTTCAAGTCAAAGGTTCCAGGATCAAAGTTTTGATACATATTCAAGGCATAAGTCCAGCCTTTAGCCAGAGGTCCTGAAACGTTCAAATCAAACTGATGCATACCATAATGGTTGCCTTTGTAATTCAAAATACCCTTGAACGTATTACTGCCTAAGTCGCTGAAACTGTTTACTGAATAAGCAATGTTTCCTGTAGCAATGGCTGATTCCTGTGGGTTCATCAATCCTACCTCTGCCAAGCTACCATCACTTCTCCAATGAGCAGATACAGGATGGATGTAAGAAGAATAAACGACAGGTAATCCATTCTCGTACACATTTACATCTTCACTTGGAAGACCTATCTGAATGTAACGAGGTGCATTGGCATCGGATGCATTGAGCATCACATTGCGTTCTGCTTTCTTTTCTACCATTGCTGTGTCAGACTTCTCTTGTGCACTACAAATGCTTGGGATGACCACGCAACAAGATAAGAGCAAAAGTTCCCTTCTCATGACTTTAAAAAATTAATAACGCTAAATACATAATGGATTTATTTCAACCATACATGCAATTACGTTTTATGTCCAATGCACCTATACGGACCCAAAAAACTACTGAACACATACATAAGGGAAACGGTGTTGGTGCAGTACGAGCTACTCAGTCAAACAGTCCTGAACTCCTGAAACATCCTATACAAGCCAGTAGTGGAATACACTTTGTCACGTCCAAGATAATTTTGAAATCTTACTATACGTTATATGCTACCAATGGAATTATTCAGGTGCAGCTGATAATAAGTTTTCTATTTTTATATCCTATTGGGCGGTCTATAACTGCCTTGTATATTTCTAATCCTGATTTTGATATTATAGTATCCAAGTGTGTGTAACCAAGTGCGCTTGTAAACGCCATTTCCTATATGCTTGTTCTTCCCGTCTTTCTCACTCGGCATTCGTCAATTAAGGTAAGGCGTGAAAACGATTGCAAAGATAAGAATCAAATCTTAAAAACCACAAAAAAGTAACTAATATTATTAAATTTTAACGATAGCGACCAAAGCGTTTATCAGATTTCAATATATTCTTACTTGTTGGCACGGATCTTTAACCCGTAACCCTTTAGGAGTAACATCTGTTTTTACGCTATTTGTTGCTTTTTTGTTTACGAAATGATTTGGACATTCAAAAAGGCTACTTGAAAGGACGCTTTGGAGCTATTCCTTTCTTAGCTCATTTAGAGGATTTTAAATGGGAGGACTGACAAATGTCCAGTCTGTTTCTTGCGTTCCATCTTTATATTTTTCTTAGCCGTTACAATTCAATGGTCCTGCTGTAACCATCGTTACCTTTTACTTCAACCGTATGTTCATTCCATCTATATATGTCTTTATATTCCGGAGGTAGGATAATATTACCCCTCCTATCCAATAGTCCATACAAACATCTCTGTATGCCTATTCTGCATTCGGCATAATCACCTCTGAAGTTGGAGATATAAGTGTAGATAGGTTTCACGATGATGTCATCCTTCACCCTCAGCCCCCATCTGCCATCCTGTTGGAAAGGCTCTACATTCTTCAGATATTCATCAAGTTGTTGGATGGTCATCTTCTTCCTTGCCGTATTCGCCTTTTTCACCGTTATCATCTCATCATTCACAGCAATGATGTTCTGCATCTTCTTCACATAGGTTGGAATGATACCCTTGCCAGCCCTCAACCCTGCAAACATACCCTCCCAGTTGCGAGGCTTGTCAGGCAAACCGAACTTGCGGTAGTTACCTACATTGTCGATTATCATGCACACCTTATCCTTATTCTCATGGTTGATACGCAACCCACGCCCCACCATCTGCAGATACTTGGCAAGTGACAGTGTAGGACGGGCCATCTGGATAAACTCCACGTCAGGACAGTCAAACCCCTCATCGAAGAGGTTCACGTTCACCAGACAGTCTATCTCACTGCGCCTAAAAGCCTCCACCATCTCCTTGCGTTTCTTGGCTGGAGTCTTGCTATCGAGAGCGACACTCTTCAATCCGAGCGCATTGTAACATGTCGCTATCGCCTGGGCATGCACAATGTCAATGGCATATACAATTCCCTTCTTGCCGTCAGCATATTTCTTCACGCTGTCGTAGAGCCTTTGGATGGTCTGCGGAATATTCAGTTTCTCGTCCATCTCCTTGATGGCATAGTCGCCATCGCTGCCTCGGCTTTTCAGCTGGTTCACGGTCAACTGATCGTTGGAGTACTTGCCGATAACCACGTAGTCGTAGGGTGCCAGATACCCACGCAGGATAAAGTCGTTGGTACATGGAGATTTCAACAATATCTCGAACAGCTTGCTGAAGGATTTCTTGTTCATGCGGCATGGAGTTGCCGTCATACCGAGTTTCAAGGCTTTTCTATTCCTTTCAAACAGGTCCTGATAGGAGGTTGCTATAGCGTGGTGCGCCTCATCCACTACGATGAGTCCTGGCGTACACTCCGCCCCTTCCAGTTCGTCGATATGTCTGTTCAACCATTGAATGGAGAGCACCCTTATCCTTACTTTCGCTTTCAGCTCCATTTCCTTCTCCCCATAGTCTAGGCAGAATCTGTCCAGCGTCTGTTGCATCTGTTCCACCAGTTCACGCCGGTGCGCCACAATCCACACTTCGCCCGTGTCATGGTTATCAAGAAACCATTTCACCACAGCCGCCATCACGTAAGTCTTTCCCGTACCTGTCGGCATCTGCACCATCACCGAACTGCCTACCCGCTCCTTCTTACCATTCTCATTGTAGAATGTACTGGTAGCAGCAGAGATCAGCACGTTGATGATGTCCTCCAGCATCTTCTGCTGGTAGTCATAAAGTTTGATTTTCTTCATTCAAAAGATTTTTTTCAATAGATTCTCAATATCCTTGATGGCTTTATCAAGGTCAAAAGCTCATTTACCTTTGAAAATCTCCCAACCATAAGACTTCAATTGCTTCAGCATTTTGGATGACATAAAACTCATTGATTTCCTTGCTTCCATCTTTCGCAACGGAGCAAATCCTTTGATATATATCGTAATAGAATGGCACCTCAGCCCGTAAATCCATCGTTGGATAATGCTGATGCTGCCATCTCTCAGCAAATTCTTCTCTTGTCATAATATTAGTCTAAAAAATCAACATTACTATAGGATGCTTCCCAGATAACTCTTGAAATAATATTTGTCGGGATAATCCGCAATAAGCTGTCTGATACCATTCTTGATAATCTTATCTACGACCGCAGATTTCCTCATTACCCTCTCTATTTGTCCCAGCAGCCAGTTGAACTCCTTTGGCTTTTCCTTGAGCAGAGCTAATCTCTTGATGTCCTTGAATAGTATCTCTCCCACAAAGGCATGGTCTTGCTTGGGCACATACTTGATATATTCCGGATAAAGTTCCCACAGGTCCCAATGCTTATGCTCGAACATATCCTTGAGCAAATCCAACCGTTCCTCCTTGATGAGGATCTTGGCTTCAGCATCCTCGCCTTCACCACTTTATCCTCCCATTTCTTGGAGTAGGAGTGAAAGTCATCCTTGTTATCGTCTATCACCTCTACCGCCTTCTTATACTCGCCCCATTCAATGAGGCTGTCGATATAATGGTCACGGATATTCTCGTCATCCCGTTTCTCCCACATCAGCTTCTCTGCCTTTGCACGCTTACCATGGGCTGCCCAGTAATCCGCCTTTTGAATGTAATAGCGATAGTGGAAGTATTTCTCTTTCTTGTTTTTCAGTCGCTTGCTGATATGAGCCAGATACGCCTTTTCATCTTCACCGCAAAGCAACGGCATCTCCTCATCCACAAACCACTCAAAGCGCATGAAATAGTTGTCGCCTATTTCCTCGCATTGCTCAGCAATCTCCCCAAGCATACCCAAACGGGAATCCTCCTCTATCTCATCACTATTGATCAGCAACTCCCTCACCATGTCTGCCGACTGGGTGACAATGTCCTTCAACACCTTGTTTTCCTCTGCCCAAACATCATATCTGGCAGGAGTATAAGCCAGATGGTCGTGCTTAAACTCTCGGCAAGTTATAGTCATCACATATCCAGCAATCAAGGCAGCATCAATCAGATTACCTTTCTTCTTCATACTCTTGGCTTTCCTCATCATTGCCCCCAGGTCTTGCTCTATCTTCCTCCAGTCCAATTGCGGTTGTCCGAATCGTTTGCCCAACACACCAGCATGAGCAAAGCAAGCCTCCACCTGCTCCTTATAGTTACCACGCTCCGGCTTCCAATATTTTTCCACCAAGGCGGTAGCAAAGTCCTCATGCGTAGCTGCATACTGACGAACAAAGCCTTTCATCTCCTTGCCCGATATTTTCGAGAGTACTTTATCTATCTTGTCTATTTGAGTGTTTGTGTTCATAATTCGTTTTATATATTTAACTCTACATTAGGCTTTCTGAGCGGATAACTATAGGGGTATTTTGAAAGGAAGGTGCTAGCAGACCAATTTGCTGCAAAAACATTTTCCCATCATTTGTTAGAACCCATTCAAAAGAATCTTTAGTTATCATATGAGTATTTCCTAATATATGTATTTGAGAAATCAATACAGGTTGCGGTAATTTCATAAAGACATGATTCGTTAGGTCTTGCCATCAAATCACTTATAAATGAGAAGAATTCGATAGAGTCTTCTGAATATTCATTCTTCAGAACTTTTTTACAATCAGAGTTTAGCATATTAATTTCCGAACAAGCTCTCTTATATTGAGAAGACAAAGGAAAAGAATATACATGAACTTCTTCATCTATCATCCAAACACTTTGAGTAATTAAATTTTGTCCACTAGTTCCCTTAGCACGTAATAACGGGATTGTTTCCAATGCGCTGATAATTCTTGGATATGCATGAGACTTTTGAGAATATCCAATAATACTCCTCGTTGAAAAGTATTACTGTCTAGCATATTCAATATTGCCTGTATATTTTTATTCATTTATTATCAATATTGGTTGATTCTTAGAATCAAAACAAAAATTCTGATTACTTTCATTATGTTAGGTATTGTCATGATGAGTAGGGAAGAGGCAAACTTAGTCTTTGTACCCGCATCCCTCATTTTATTTGTGCCTTAACCTCTAGAAGAAATGCCAAACTCTGAAGATAGGCTCGGATAGAGCCTCAGCAGGAAAATACGTCACGAGCCTCATATCCCGATACACTCTTTGGAGATTATGCCCCAGCTTTGATCTTCCGAAGCGATTCCTTTCATCATGCTTACCAAAGTTTCCGGCTTCCAGCACCTCATTCAGCACAAACTTACCATACTTCTCATTAGGAGGGACAATAAGACGAGAGGCATGCATGCCGAACACCTCCTGCATGATATACATGATAGCCCCGGCAAAATTCCACAATCCCAACTCCTTCAATTCCTTCTGCAAGGAAGTTAACATTTCACAGTTAATACTTAACATTGAAAGAACAAAGTAGTAATCCAGAAGCTGCCTTAACCCAATCCCCTCATTCATCAGATGCGAGAAGATATGAGTCAACTGGAAGATGAGATTGAATTCCACTGTCGGAATCGCAATCTCACCTTGCTCTCCCAACATCACCCGATGCGAGAACTGCTCATCCTTCACACTCTCATAATATTTCTGAAGCTTTCTGTTATGCCAGAAGCACAGCAGGAAGCTAGGGCGATAATGCACTTCAACCTCCACACCCTTATACGATGGGAACTCGATGTGGTGATAGCACGCCTTTTCATGAGGCGAGATAGAGCGGACAAATGAGATAACTCGTTTATCTCCACCTTCCACCCAGATATCAATATCACCAGGAGTCCGGGAATAAGGATTCGGATACATCAATGCATTCCCCTGTCCTTTCAGAATACAGGTTCTGAATCCCTTCTTCCTGAACCACTCAGAAACCTGGATGGCAGCATCATTCAGCCGAACATTCGCTTTCTCCAACATCTGGCTTTCCGCCATCCATTGGAGTAGCAACTCCTTCTTCATCCCTACATGTTCAGCAGGCAACTTCTTGATACCATCAAAGAGAACACCCACCAGGCATTGCTTTTGGGCAATAGCATATATCTCCTTCCAATCCGTTTCCTTCAAGGAATCAGGTATCTCCTTGGCAGAGCCAATACAGAATCGCAAGAAATCAAAGAAAATCTTTTGTTGTTTCTTCACAAGTTACTCTTTCACCATGTTCCAGAGGAACAAAGTATTACCGATGATATATCTGCGCCACATACGCTTAGGCTCTTTGATCAAGCGATAGAGCCATTCCAAGCCATGCTCCTGCCACCAGATAGGTGCACGCTCCACGGTACCAGCGAAGAAGTCAAAGACGGCACCGATGGTACCCACATGACAATGGATGTTCAACTCATTCCAATGAGAGTACGTCCACTTCTCCTGCTTAGGCGCCGTCATACCAATCCAAAGCAAATCTGGGTTGGCAGCATTGATGGCATCAATGATAGCCTTGTTGTCCTCATCCGAAAACTCAGGCTTATAAGGAGGCGAATAAGTTACCACCTTCAGGTGAGGATAATCCACGACAGCACGCTTCACAATCAGGTCGAGCACCTTCTGCGAACTACCCATAAACATCACCGTACCACCTTTTTTATCCAGCTTGTCCATCTCGAAGAAGAATAAGTCCCAGCCGGCTATTCTTTCCTTCGGCTGACTCTTAGCCTTAATCCACTTGCACGCCTTCACGATGCTCACGCCATCCGGAATCAACACATCACCATTAGTCAGAGCATCAGCAAAAAGTTGATCCTTCTTTGCGGTGTTAAAAGAGTGAGCATTTACTGTGTTAATGAGCAATTTGCCTCTGGTAATGAGGCTAATTCCGCCTTACTACCCAAAATTGTTAATGTTTTTAAACAAAAGCAACGTCAGCAACTCCTTGTGGCTCTTCAGTCGCAAGGTATCAACGTTGTCAAAATCGAAGCCTACGAATATTCCGATGCCCCAGGCATTAAACATATGTTTTTCTATTTTTCGGATAGCCAAGAAGCCATCCCCTATTTTATGTTAGACAAAAAGGTATGGGAAGAGATTCAGATGGCAATCATGAAAATCTAGCAAGACCAACATATTGTATTACAATAGGAGCTTCGCTCATATCACCCCACCTTCTTTCATTTGTTTGATAGTATCTTGTCTTAATTTTGTCAATGGTTCTTTATGTATATCAGCCTCATTAAGCGACAATTGATTTGATAGATAAGCTATTGCATTTGCCTTTGTATTTTCAAATCCATAGCTTGCTGCCATAGCTTGCACTAGCGAATCATTAGTTTTAAAAGCATTCTCATAAAGTTTAGAAACTTCATTGATACGACCTGCATACAAAGAGTCAATATGGAACATCTTTTCATGATCCTTACTTTCTTTCGTCACTCGCTTTCCGCTACCTTTAAACAATATCTCACTGCAAGTAGGATAAGGACCTATTCCGCAACTTACCTTAGGGACAAAACGGAAAGGAGACAACACCTTATGCTGTTCAGCGTTGACATATAGCCCGAAATCAGAATCTTTCTTTCCCTTATGACCATTACAAATGCCACAAGATGGCTGAAGATTATAGAAACACGTTCCCAAGAAAGGATACTTACTCTGTGGTTGATAATGATCCATCTGATAATAAACCTGCTCATCATTTGAAATTGTGGGTATTACATTGCAGTAAACACAAGTTTTCAATCCCATTTGCTGTTGGATTTCACCCAATATCAACCTTGCATCCTCATAGCGCAAACAAAAAATAATCCTCTCATAAAATGGTGCTTCATGGACTTTGCCTTTACCACTAACACCATAGACCACCTTTCTTGTCAGCATAGTAGGTTCCCGTTGCAATACCACATCATATTTTTGAATATAAGCATTCCAGTCCTTAGGTTCAAGAGTAAGAACAGCAGGATAATCACTTATCAATAAACCAATATAGTCAGTAACCGCAGTCTTGTCTATCCCAGGATTGTGTGCTGCAACATAATTCCTAAGTTTTTCCAAATCATCCACAACTTTTGGGCACTTTACCTTAACTTTTGAAGCATAATCTTGTGCATATCCTCTAATTGTATCATCTATCTCAATCTTTCTCATTTCTCTTCCTCCTATCATCATACAATTGTTGCAACTGCATCTTCAGAAAAGGGTCGCCAATGATTTCCATCAACTTCCAATATTGCTCTTCCCATTTTTCTGTAAAATAGCTATTAGGACGTAAACGAGTAATCATATCTGTCACTTTTCTACGAGCATATTCCCCAGTAAAGCCATTTTTCAAGAAAAAGCTCTGATACAGAATATCACAGATATTGGCAGCAAATGGATTTTTGAAATCTCTAGTATCAGGTACCATTCCGTTTTCCAAATACAAGATATTACACTGTGGAATATCTGATAAGATAAAAGGAGAATGAGTAGCAATCATAATATTAAAAGAAGCATGCCGATTCATGCTCAATCGCTTGATATATCCAAGGAGTTCATCCACGAACCTACGTTGATACTCAGGATGGAAACACATCTCTACTTCATCAAGTATCAGATTAATATGCCTATACTTTACCCTATGAGATTCTTGGATGCTAAGCAAATTCAGAATATGATAGATGTATGTACTGAAAGTATATAGATATTGTCTCTCTCCAGAGCTCATCTGCTCTACCGGAATAGCAAACCTATTCACACGTTCACCATTAACCACCCTATCCATAAATATTTGTGTCTTGAAAAAAGAAGGAGGCAAGTACTCTTGGATGTCTCTCATCTTGCGAGGATACGCCCCTTTAAATACAGGCACCACATAATCTGGATAAGAAATAGACTCAGACCTTAGCCACTGAGAGTTTACACGCCCATCAAGCAAAGCATCTATGAAATGCAAAGTCTGCCTAATCTTTAAAGTAACATGAGATTTATCCTTCAATATAGTCTTAACCAATTCCCAAACAAGAATCCGAGACTCCTCAGTTACATCTTGCACAAACCCATCAAGTTCTCCCAAAATAGCAAACTTTTCATACGAAGGATAACTATTAGCTATTGCAAACGTCTTATATATAAGATATATCGCTGCGGTTCGTTGCATCACATCATCCAAATTCAGATGAGCAGCACAACCATATGCATATAAGATTTCAGAGCCTATATCATGCTCCTCATTAGTTTTTAAGTGAAACTTATGAAACACCTCTTCCTTCACATCATAATCCTTCAAATACTTTTCTTCCAATCCATCTTTGTCAAATGTATAGAGAATACTATTTAGCCTATATTCCTTCATGAATTCCCGATTATGCATTTGAGCATAAATCATAATGGAAGCTAATCTGGAAATCGTCAGACGATGCTCCTTATTGATGTCAAAAACCCCATTGTCACGATAAGGATTCAAAACAATCGGAGTCATATATCCATCATTCTTGTGAAAAAGACTATTGATCCAGCTATTCCCCTTTACTTCAAAAGCATCTTTATCCAAGCTATTACATTTCTCCCAAACAAAATCATTCGCATTAAATGCCTGCAAACTATAGTTAGTAACTATCGAGTAAAAAAGGCTTTCTTTTGCCCATTTCACAAAATCAGACATTAAGACATATTTTACTTCATCATCCAGACCAGGCATATCGAATGCTACCAAAGAAACCACCTTGCCATTTCCAACTTGAAACTCAACTACATTATCAAAACAAGAGATTCTCGCCAATTTTCCATCAATAACATAATAGATTTCAGCATAAAGTCCCTTTATGAAATAGAGAGCATCTGATGACTTACGTCTTTTCCCCCGATTCAACAAGCAGCCCAGATTGTTGATAACTCGATAGATGATTTCGAGCAAGGAAGACTTTCCGCTTCCATTCACTCCCACGATAGCTTGTACATTGATACGTTTACCATAGAAATCTCGTGGCAGCATACTATCACTCAATACTACTTTCTTATTTTCGAGGTAACACCTGTCATTAAGAAAGTAATACTCTTGGCGCAGTCCTTTTTTAAAATTAGCACTGCATTTAGGCAAAATATGAATGGCAGAAATGCAAAAATCATGTATAGGTTGCTCCTCAATAGGAGTAATAAAAAAGTCATTGTAATATTTCATACATACTATTATCAAAGAATATTATGGTAAGATAATTAGAGAAATGGCTTTTGAGAATGCTATATTCAGTAAGTAAAAGATTAGTAAGACTGAGTTCGAAATTCGCACAATTGCTGTTCCCAAATAAACATTGTTTTCATTGCGAACAGCAATTGTTACACAAAAATCATAATCTGAAATTAACTCTTTAAAGCATAAGAGCCTGCTAGCTCTTGTATATATTTCTTCTCATCTTCCTCTGTCGGTCTATCAACAGGAATCCTTGCCACATAGCTAGTAAAACGCATCATCATCTGTTCCACAAAAGGATGATTAAGCTGTCCTATCGGTTTCAAGCCGTCAATAGAATCTAAGTTTAACGATTTTAGATGTTGAAAATCAACGACTAAGCTATCCAAATCAATCACAGGACGAGGATCAAAAAAGAAATGCCTACATATATTCTTATTATGGATATACCCAGATAAAAATCTTATTAAGGCATCATATTGTTTTTTCTTTAACTGCCCATCAGTAGAATCTTTTACGATACTCTGAAATTCTTTAGAAGAACCAAGCACATCAGCAGCCACTTCCAAAGCAGCAACCATCAAGAAGCCACTATGATCATGTTCCAAGTCACAAGCATTAGAGATGACAATTCCCAAAGGATTTTCATCTCCTAATCCCCAATCCACACCATCCACAATGGTTCCTTGAGTAATCTGCCCCTTAAATTCTGAAATCCAAATGCTCATTCTTCAATCGTTAAAATTTCTCCTAGAGTTTTTCCGTTATAAGTGCTATTAAACCAATTCGATTGAGAGATTCTTTTGTATCTTTCTCTAAAATTCTTCTTTTTAGGAAACAAATAAATATTATCTTGCTGCATCTGCGTATTACTTTCAAAGCTACAAAAAGCCAAAGAATTACCATTAGCAGCAAAGCCAAGCCCTGTATCTACAGGATTTGCATTAACAGTCAACGCAGTCATAGTCATTGCCATCAATGCACATTTCTTTGCAAAAAAGCTTTGGCTACTTACCGTCATAGTTGTTTTATCCATAATCCTAAATATTATTCATTAAACAAATGATCAACAACCTCAGAATTTACTTTTTCTATAGAAGTCTCTATTAAACTTCTCAGTTGAAGAGCATCGGGAATCGAGTCTGAATTCTGATTATGATGATGATTGATATTGATAAAGACACCATCATCCACCCCCATTCTTGGTTCAACATCCACATTTGCGACCTGATTATCATCAAGACCAATTCGTAAAGTCAATTTACCACACAAGTGGAAATCGCTATTCGGTGCGATGTTTCCATTAATAAAATGGTCCCACATCCAAACTTCTGCATTTTCACCTAAACCCAAAATTTCCTTTTCAAAGTTAATTCCAAAGGCAGACAACGCCATTTTGAATTCAGGATTGATTCTTTTCAATTCGTTTTTTATTGCCTCAACATAACAAACCAAGCTTTCAATATCTTGAGCTTTTACAATAAGCTTAGCAGGATTAATAATGACCATTGGATATGGTTTATTATTCACTGCAATAGTATAACCTTCAGGTGTCAGTCCATTCACCGTTTCGTATGGCATCCCAAACAATTCACGGCAAAATTTTCCATCCATCTGCGGCATCATAGCCATTGGTTGATTCCAAACAGCTACATACGACAAACTCATATCTTTCTTTTCCATTGTTCTGCTATATTATTATTTTTATTGCAAAAGTAATCAAAATCCATCAAAGTTGGTTATTTTTTATTGATTTTTATTAGTTTTTCACCATAAAATCTATATTTACCTCATATTCTCGATTCTGAATCCTCAAAATTGCAGAGTTGTAACAGAATTCACTATATTCTATCCAACTTAATACATCTCGATAATATATACCCTATCCTCTCCTCAAACTTACTCAAAGTAAATTCTTGTTCAAACTTCTCCTTTCCTACTATTCCCATATCCTCACGGAGCTCTCTGTCTTTCAACAGCATTTCTATCATATCAGCCAACTGCACAGGATTTTGCTTCTCTAACCCATTGGCGGAATTAATTTAGCGCATACTTAACCCTGCCAATCGGTCTGTTGTTTACATAATTAATATATTGCAAGACTGTAAATGCGCTGATTTTCCCGATGATTCGGGTAAACAGTCCTGGTGTTTGCTTAGCATAGTTTCGGAAGAGCATGAAGTGATCACAAAGTTGAGAGAAATTTGTCTCGATTCTCTTCCTCGCCTTAGCATAAGGCTTAAATGTTGGTCGCCAATTCTTCATGTTCAAGCGATATGGAACTTCCAACTTGATGCCTACAGAAGAAAACAAGTCTTGCTGTAGTTCCGCACTGAGGTAAGCACGATCGCCAAGGATGCAACAGTCATAGAATTGAAACTTTACATCTTTAAGAAAATGAATGTCATGAACATCAGCTGGACTCAGGTCATACGAGTGGATAACTCCACTTAACCCACAGACAGCGTGGAGCTTATACCCAAAGTAGTATATCTTCTGAGTAGCGCAATAGCCAAATGCAGGAGAGTTTGTTACGTCTGTTCCTTTCATCTTGCAACGCAAGCCTCTGGACAAGCGACACACCTCTATTGGTTTGGAATCTATGCAGAAATATTCTTCTGCACCATCCATCTTTGACGCTATGCGCTTACGAATCTTCTCACATAGTTCCGCAGTGAACTTTCGCCTGTCATTGAACTGGCGTCGGGAAATCAGATTTGGCATATCTGCCTTATACTCCTTCAGCCTATCGAACAAGTTGTTTTCACTGTCGATGCTAAGATGCTCGGCTGTCAAGCTCAAAGCAACAACTTCGAGGTCTGAAAAACGTGGTACGACTCCAGGGCGAGGAATATTTCCTAGCTCATTAACTAAATTTTTGGAGAAATCCTTGCATATCTCAAGAATTTTTACGAAATTTGCATACAAGTTGTGCATAGCGTGAAATATATAACTTTATAATTGGACACTACAAAGTTACTAAAAATCAACGAGATGCATAACTTTTTCTCCATAAAAATATACTAATTTTCAGGCGGTTTTTTAATTCCGCCAACAGGTAAGAAAAGAACTCTTTCCTGTTCCCCATTCTCCAGTAATTCCAACGCTAAAAGCATGTTCAGTCACATCAACTGTTTCTAAATCTCCTTTTAGATACCATACTATATCCTTGTAGCCAAACAAATCGGATTCTATGTCATTTATAGGTTCATCGCTCAGTATGTTACCGCCAGAAGTTCGTTCGGTTTCTTTAACAGAATTGAGAATTTTCAAAATTACAAGTGTCAAAAATGCAGGAACAAGCAAATCCAAATATGCTATATTCATGCCTAAGACATTGATACCCCAAAAAAGAAAATGAGAGGATAATAGTCTATAATACAGGTAATATGCTAGTCCTGTACTCCACCAACACAGATACCGATGTGAAACATAAAGTCCTCTCCTTACATATTTCCATATGGATACTCCAATATACAAACTTACAGAGAAGAAGACAATCCATCCAAATGCAGTTTTATTCAAATCACAAACACACCAAGCATTCAATGTACCAAGGGCACTTGTTATATATGATTCCGCAAGCCACAAGAATATCACACAAGCTATTAAACTATAATAATATGGCAGTATGTTTTCTGCTTGTGTAAGAAACTTAAAAAATCTCTTCTTACAAACATTATAAAATTTCTTTATTGCAGATAGATTCAAGAACTTCATTTCTACGTGTTGATAATTAAAGATATTCGTATAACTAACTCCCATCCCCTCAAACAAACTCATTAAGAGCAGAGGAGCATTTCCCAAAATTCATCACTCTTTCAGATTCACCCAATACCAGTCGAAGAGTTTTCTTTTGTTGCAGCATACCCTCCAATCCCCCCATAACAAACCAGCGGTATGAGAAAGGCAATCGCCATACAGCCCGTAGTATCCGCAATATACCCCATGATTACCGGAGCAACCGCTCCACCCACTATCGTCATGATAAGCAATGAAGAGGCAAGCTTGGTCTTTGTACCCGCATCCCTCAATGCCAGCGAGAAGATAGTCGGAAACATGATGCTCTCTCCCAGATACAGGGCGAAGAACGCAATGAGAGATAAGGTTCCGTTACATACCACTACAATCAATGTGGCTACAAAGGTGAGGATGGCACTGACCTGCAGCACCAGCCTTGGCTGGATATAATTCATGATGACACCACCAGCCAGTCGGCCAATAAAGAACAACCCCATTCCGCCAAAAGCGAGATACAGACTGGCAGTCTGCTTCTCTATATGAATGCTCTCTTCTGCATAGTTGATGAAGAAACTGTTCACACCCGTCTGGGCTGCTACATAAAGAAACAAGGTCAGCATACCGAAACCGAATGCCATCACTCGCATCGGCTTCTCCTCCACCATCTCGTTCGTATCCGCCTCATGCGCTCTCCTTGGGTCCGGCAACTTGATCCTTGACAGGACCAGCGCCACAGAAAGCACGAAGATACCCACCAGGGCATAAGGGATGGCGATGTTGACACCCGAGAACAGAAGCTGTCCGCCAACCAGCGGTCCCACAATCCATCCGATACCATTGAGCGACTGCGACAGGTTGATTCTGCTCTCCGCCTTGTCAGGATGTCCCAGTACCGTGGTATACGGATTGGCACTCGTTTCCAGACAGGTCAGTCCGCATCCTATCACAAACAGCGACAGAACGAAGAAGTAGAAACTGTTGATCCTGCTTCCCGGTATGAACATTAGGGCACCGATACCGAAGAGAACCAGTCCTGTTATCACTCCCCTCCTGTAGCCCCACTTCCGGATAATCCATCCGGCAGGCAGCGCCATCAGAAAGTAGGCACCATAGACAGCAGTCTGCGTCAAGGCCGACATCGCCTTGCTGATATGAAACGACTCCTGGAAATGCGGATTCAGCACCTCCAGGATGCCATGGGCAAAGCCCCACATGAAGAAGAGGCTGCTGATGATGAGGAAGGGAACCAGATAGTTATGCCCTTCGTATCTGAAGATGGATGGCTTCGTCATGATTCTCTGCAAATTTAAGACTGTCCTTTACTACCAGTGCCAGATAACCGCCGCCACCGGCTCCCGGCATCTTCCATGCCAGAACCTCCTCCATGTTGCTGTAGCGGTCAATCATCGGCTGCACACTCGCCTCCGGTTCTATCACACCATTGATAGACGGATTCACCATACCCGGGAACATCGCAATCTGGGCTTCGAAAGATGCCCTGTATGCTGCAGCAAAGGCATCAAGGTCGTGCGCCAGAATTGCCTTCCAGCAGGCATCAGCTGCATCAGCCAGCGCCTTCACCTTCTCAGGTGTGATATCCTTACCTTCCACCACACTGCATCCCGGCCGTCTCGGTTCCATCGGAATCATCACCAGATGGTCTTCCAGGAAACGGAGGGTCATCTCATCCTGCGTACTCTCAATCTTCTCCGGCCAGAAGTTGTTGTCATAATAATGACGCACCAGACCGGGAACACAGATACCGATAGAATCCTGGGCACCCGAGATGATACCATCGTGACGCTCTGGATTGTTCTCGAAGCAGAATACCAGTCGGGCAAGCATCTCCGGATCCATCTTCGGCAACTTCACCGGCCAAATCTTCTGAATCACCTTACGGGTAGAGGTAGACAGACCACAGCGGTCGCGCACCTCAAAGGTCGGTTCCAGCGAGATGGTAATCGCCCATCCCGGATGATACATGCTTACATAAGGCTGGTCAATCCAAGTACCAGCCAGATCCAGACGGGTAGGAATCCCCGCCTCCTGTGCCGAATTCTCAGATACGTTCAATAACGCCTTCTTCAAGCCAGAAGAAGACCGCGCCTTCAAACCAGCATGAGGCGTGCGCTGGAGCTCGACATATTCTATGCCCCTTTCCTTACAGATTCTACGTTTCTCATCAGACCCACCTTCTGCGTTCACCACAAACACGTCCGGTTTCACCTTATCAAGAGTTGGCAGAAAATCGATGACTCCGCTTCCCTCATTGATATACGCATCCTTCACCGCCTTGATATTCTTGACCATGAATAGCCTTTCCTCCTGCGGAAACATAGGCTTGCGATGCTTATACTCCAGATAAGTAGCATCCGATCCGATACCCACATACAGGTCACCATACTGAGATGCCTGCTGGAAAAACTCCACATGACCAGAATGTAGCAGGTCATAGCAACCGCTTACAAAAACTTTTTTCTTCATTATGATTATCATTGATAATCGAAGTGCAGATTGTCATCCTCATCTAGCTGATTGCCTATCTGCATCTCGATAAACATAAACAAAGTTATTTCAATTAATTATCTGATTATTTTATTTTTTATATTTTAGCCTCCAAAAGAAATGCCATGTTCTAAAGATAGGCTCACAAAGAGCCTCACCAGGAAAATACCTCACGAGTCTTATATCCCGATATACCCTTTGGAGATTATGTCCAAGCTGTGACCTACCAAACCGATTCCGGGCATCATGCCTTCCGAAGTTCCCAGCTTCCAGCACTTCATTCAGCACAAACTTACCATACTTCTCATTCGGAGGAACAATAAGCCGAGAGGCAGGCATGCCGAACACCTCCTGCATGATATACATAATGGCACCGGCAAACTTCCACATCCCCAACTCCTTCAATTCCTTCTGTAAAACACCAAGGCGGTCCCATCCCGCACAATCTGGCGTAGACCTTTGATGGTCCGACAACCTTAGAGCGTAGCGGTTCTGAGCACCGAGTAGGGCGGTTACATCCCCGCTTCCTGAGGAAGAGGGGCTTGGGGAGAAAGTGGAGCTCCCTTTGGAAAGGGAGACGGAGGGATTCGAAAAATTTTGATAGACTTTATAAAAGTCGCAAAGAACATAGTAGTAATCAAGAAGCTGTCTTAACCCAATCCCCTCATTCATCAGATGCGAGAAGATATGAGTCAACTGGAAGATGAGATTGAATTCCACCGTCGGAATTGCAATCTCCCCTTGCTCTCCCAACATTACCCGATGCGAGAACTGCTCCTCCTTCACCCTTTCATAATATTTCTGAAGCTTTCTGTTATGCCTGAAACACAACAGGAAGCTAGGCCGATAATGCACTTCAACCTCCACACCCTTATACGATGGGAACTCGATGTGGTGATAGCACGCCTTTTCATGAGGCGAGATAGAGCGGACAAAGGAGATAACCCGTTTATCTCCACCTTCCACCCAGATATCAATATCGCCAGGAGTCCTGGAATAAGGATTCGGATACATCAATGCATTCCCCTGCCCTTTCAGGATACAGGTTCTGAATCCCTTCTTCCGGAACCACTCAGAAACATGAATGGCAGCATCGTTCAACCGAACATTCGCTTTTTCCAACATTTGGCTTTCCGCCATCCATTGGAGCAGTAACTCCTTCTCTATCCCTACATATTCAGCAGGTAGCTTCTTGATACCATCAAAGAGAACACCCACCAGACATTGCTTCTTGGCGATAGCATATATCTCTTTCCAATCCGCTTCCTTCAAGGAATCAAGTATTTCATCACCAGAACCAATGCAGAATCGCAAGAAATCAAAGAAAATCTTTTGTTGTTTCAACATAAAGCTGTACTTTTGCACGCATGATACAAACCATACGCATCATATTATCCTACATAGCAGCTATCATCCTTCTTCCGATAGCCTTACTATGTAAGTTCTTCCGAAGAAAGTAATTCTACTTTTTTCGGAAAGGATCCTTGTATATTCCCAAGAGCTGCTTACCGAAGTAATAGAAGAACTGCATATCATCCACGAAATAACGTTTGAAGAGGCGCTTTGGCTCCTTCATGCAACGATACAGCCACTCCATACCGATTTTCTGCCAAACCTTAGGCGCACGTTTCAATGTTCCAGCTTCAAAGTCAATGGTAGCACCCAGAGCCATGAATACCTTTACTCCAGGCATCTTATCACGATACTTCATAATCCACTTCTCTTGCTTTGGAGCACCCACACCAACGAGCAGTACATTTGCACCACTCTCGTTCACGATGCGAACCAACTTCTCACATTCATCCTCATGCTTCTCGAAGCCAAAGGAAGGAGAATGAGCACCAACCACCATCCGACGTCCCACCTTCTCATTGATACGTTCCATAGCCCTGGCAGCAATACCCTCCTTGGCACCAAGCAAGAAGATTTTGCAGTCAGCATCATTCTTATGATACATATAATAAGAGGTGAAGAAGCTGGAACCCGGAATTGCTTCCTTGATTGGGGTCTTCAACAACTTACCGAACAGGTAGAGGATCTTACTGTCACACACTACCCATTCCGACTTCTGATACACATCATAAAACTCCTTGTCCTTCTGAAGCTTAATCAGATGGTCAAGATTAGGAGTCACAAGAACACCCTCCTTCAGGTTCTCCAAGAGTTCCTGACGAGTAATATTCTGAATATCTATATTTAATACTTTAACAGTTTCCATAATTATGTCATTTTTAACCTAAAAATAGGTTATCTTTTAATAAGTCTTATCTACAGTCACTTTGCCCCTTTCATAAAGTTTTAAAAACTTTGAATTAAAAAGATTCGCAGGCATCTTGCGTTTCAACAATTCATAGAAATTCTTATCGTGGGTCGTCAAAATAATCTGCTTTTTATTTGTAAAAGCTAAATTTCTCAACAAATCAATTAATGACAAGATATTTATATCATCAAGAGATTGAATAGGATCATCGATAAATATACAGTCTACAGCTTCCCCTTTGTCATTCTTTGCATGTAATGCTTTTGCCAAAAAGATACAAAATGACAAGATGTTGATTTGCGCAGTACTAAAGTATAAGTTGGGAACAATCGGCTTCATATCCTTATCCATTTGTCTCATTACAATACTCAACTTTGGCCTTATATTATCGAAATTACAGGAAAACTTTATTTTTTTATAATCAGGGTGTGGATCTATTGTATTATAAAGTCGATTAATCAAATCTAAATCAAAAAAATTATTAACATAGTCATTAATATAATTCTCTAATGATACATTTTCATTTGAACAACACTCCAACTCACTTTCTAAAGTACTGAGCACCTTCTTTAATTTATTTTTTTCATCGAGATTTTCCTGATACTCCATATATTTTATGGATTTCACCATTAAGTCTTTTAAGATTTCAAGTTCTTTTATGTTTCGAGTTATAGTTAACTTTGATTTTGCATTACGCTGCTGAGCTTCATTAACCGCCACTTTCACCATCTTGATATCAAGACTTTGTTCTATTAGCAGAGGATCCAATTCATGCACCTCACACTGAGTATTCAGATAAGACAATGTTTTAGAAACATTAGTCTTCATATCCTCTATCTCAGACTCCGATATTTTTTTAAATTCCACATTCAAGTCGATTTGATCCTCCGATATTCCCTCAACCTCCAGTTTCTGGATAGAATCTTTCAAGACGGAAGTTTGAATATCTAGTTTCTTTATTTCTTCAGAAACCACCTCCAGTCTATCTTTCCATTGTATTGATGAAAAAGAAGGACTACGTAAATCTTGCTTTAACTTTTCAGAAAGATTCAAATACTCTGGATTTGTTAATAATGCAGAGTATTGTACAAGCAAAACATCTTTGGATTTCTGCTTATTTTCAACAGTCTCAAGCACCGTATTTTTCTCTTTCTCCTTATTCCTTATTGACTCATCGACGTCTTTAAATTCTATTTCTTTGCTTGATTTATGCTCCATATAAGCAAGGCGGAGTTGTTCCAAAGAGAAATCCTTAAACTCCAAAGACAAATTCTGTATAGCCTCCTTTTGGGTTTCAATTTCCGATTTTAACTCTACTTGAGCTCTTTCTTTCTCAACAATAGAGTCTTTAAGCTGATAGATGAGCTTATTACATTTTTCAACTTTATTAGAGATAACACCAAGAAGATTAGTTTGAGCATTCTGAATTTCTCGAGACAAACTTTGAATTTCATCAACGATACGTTGCTTTTGTCCTAAAAGATTCTTTATCGAATCATCTAGGATATTATTTGCTTCTATTCGTTGCAATAATTCCTCCTGCGATTTATAATCATAGCCACAGACTGGGCATACTCCATCTTTTAGGACACTATTTACATTTTGGACATCGATAATTAATTTTCTTACTACATTTTGATAGTCCTTTTGACCACTGATTAGCCCTTCTACCTCTGCCAATTCTCCTTTCTGTTGCTTTCGCTTTTCTACATTATTTTTCAAAGCGACAACCGTATCTGGGAAGAAGTCATCAGACATTAAGACAAAGTCCAAATCATTAACTTTCTGCACATATGAAGACAAAGTAATACGTCTGGAAGAAAGCTTGGTAATCCTATTTCGTGCATTATCAATCTCTTTAATTATGGTTTGTATTTTTTTGTCTTTGGCAGCAATACTCTGTAACTCGCTCTGAAATCTCGCATAATCATCTTCAAGAGAAGAAAGTTTGGAAACAATAGATTTCAGTTCCCCCATCACAGATTGGCGCTTTTTTGTTCCTTGCGATATCTCATTACAGAGAGTTGCCTCTTTTCCCTTCAATATTTTTATTTCTTCTTCTATTTTTTTTTGCTTTGTCTCATTTTCAACCAAGGCAACGGTAGTATCATGAAGGGATATTAAATGATTTAATCCAAAGTTTAATTCATCGTTTTCTATCTTATAAGGCATTCTGACCTTAAATAACGAAGACAATTCTTTTCGCAACTGCTTAAGTTTGTATTGCTTTTCCAGTTCTTCATTCACTCTTTTGAGTTTTATTTTCTCATTCTTTATATGTATCAGCTCAATACTGAGCTGAGATAAAGACAGACAATCAGACTTTCCTTCAAGCGAATCATCAAGATGTAGTATAATAGAATCTAACTTTTCCTGGTTTTTCAAAAGAGAAACTATTTTGTTGTCAACAATAACTATAGATTCATTCAAATTGTCTTTTGTAAGTTCACTGAGGGTAGGAAAAACGATATTCTGTTCTTCTAACTTAGTAAGTTGCTTTTCAAATTCATTTTTTACATTACCTGTAACAGGTTCCGACAAAAGCTCATCCAAGTCCTCGACTCTTTTTTCTGTTTTATTTTTCTCTGCATTTAAAGCGTTGATCTTCTGTTTCAACTTGAACCTATAACTTACAATATCATCACCATCATAAAAATATTTAAGAAATATTTCATATCGATTTTCTGGATCAGTTGCAGAAACGAATTCACTAAACCAATCTTGAGATAAGATGACACTTCGAAAATATTCATTCTTTAAATTATTTTTGCGACCATATAGATTTTCATCCGTATCTGTATAAATATTTCCATAACGAGCACCATCCTCGCAACCTATACTTATTTTAATAGGGGTTTTAACACATTCTTTATTATGTAAAAAAGACTTTTTATCTCGCAACTTCTTATCTACAACATTGTCATCTTTGTAATTCGCCTTTTCAAATCGCTCAATTCTGTTGGTCATGCCAAACTCTATGGCATCCAAAAGAGAGGTTTTACCAAAACCATTAGGAGCCTGTATGGCAACTAAATTGGCACTAACACCATCTTTTGAAAAATCAATATCTGCTTCTTCAAAACAGCGAAACGCCCGTATATAAATTGATTTAATCTTCATGATTATTTCGTTCTATCAATTCGACAACCTTATCATTCTTAACAAATGGTTTACCATAAACAGTATTTTCCGTCTCTATGGTATAACACAAATATTTATGAATTAGATATTCTGGAATAACATTTCCCTCTATCTCCTTTGCAGAAATAATAATCTTTCTAGAAGAGAGGGTATTATGTTCTATCTTAAACTTTAGATTTCTCCGAAGAGATTCTATGTCTTCGACAACATAGAAAAGATAAAAGTTCCACCTTTCAAAGTCATCAGTTAAACTTCGCTGATATTTCATCGCAATATCATCACGTATCATTATCCATTCTTCCTCCAAGTCTGCAACACTCATTGGCTCTGTTACAAAAATATCAATCGTAGAACCTACACCAAAAGTATCACAAAAGTATCTATTTATCTTTGTCTTTTCCATATATCGCATCTTTAAGTAAATTCAAATAAAAATCAAGGGGCTCATTTGAATGCTCTCCTATGGCTCTAGAATTATGATTTATCGTATCGACAAATAGTTTATTATTAACAAAAGTCACATAGGCCAACATGTTTTTACCACTTTTTGAAATATCCAAGCCATTCTCTTCGATATAAGCCCTACCGATATTAGGCACCTCCTTTTCAGAAGGGCACACATCATAATCGTAGTCAGTAGACTTTATTCCACCAACAACTACTACAGTATCTTTATCTATTTTTCCAATTACGCAGGGTTTAACATAGTCTCTTGCTTCAGAAATATCAAATTCCTCTTCTGAATATACAAAACGAAACTTATCTGCAATAAGGCAAATCTTATCATTATTCAATTCAATACCCGTTAAAAGCCGACATCCTACGAGATATCTAACTATCTCTATCCAAGTATCTTCCTTATAATCATGTATATCCTCTTTATCGCCCCACAACTTATTGTGACTTTTAAGTTGCTCATATATTTCTTGAGGTGATAGCTTGTTAATTTGCATAAGCAAAAAGTTTATATCAACTAACAAACTCTTCAAATCCTCTATCTTCTTCTTTGGAGAAACAGGAGGAGGAAATGCTTTTGGGGTAAAACTCGCAAACGTTAATAAATCAAGATAGATTATTCCCTTCAAAGCATCCTCTTGTGATATCAACTTTTTGAAATTTCTTATAGGTATGCATGAACTTTTTCCATTATATTCCCTGCCATCTCTGTTTGAGATACATTTATGTACTCCTAGTAGATGATAATCCCCATCAATTATTCCTCCCCCTGAACATTCACTCAATTCCGCTTGCTGATGAAACTTATCATATTCATATTCAAGTAACTTATCCCCCAACATCTGCCCAAACTCTTTTATAGAATAATCTATAAAATCGCTTCGAACTTCATCTTTGTTTCTTCGAATTTCAGGAAAGCCAACATGACGAAGATTCCGATACTTATAGTAGTCCTCACACAGAGAAAGCTGCTCTACTTGATAAGTGGTTTCAATTTCTATGATGGCAACATCTTCTTCAATATCAGTAGAATGATAAGATTTGATAATTGTATAAGAAAATACTTCAGTTAAATCAGAAGCTAACGATATCACTATCTCCGAATCATCCAAGTCTTTTATTACATGATATGCTGTAAAAACGAAAAGATGGTTTCCGGCAAGGGGTTTTACTAAAATGCCACTTCCTGCATTTACTTTTACCGAAAGCCGTTTTATTTGATCAATGTAAGTCATTATTAGTAAAAAGTTTACACCTTGATTTAATCATCGGATAAGTAGCCAGGTCCTTTACAGTAAAGAGCCTTTGTAGAACCGAATCATAATTAAAGAGTATATTCGAATTCGTTTTTCTGATGAGGTGCGCAATTACCTCTTTATCAGGATGCCCGTAAATAGAGCCATCTGTTGATACAACGAAATTCTTTGTTGCAACAACCTCTAAAAATTTGTCCGTATAGTTATTCTTACTGCCATGATGGGGAAGTTTGATAAATTCACACATCAACTTGTTATCTTTAGAATAGCCTAACTCCTTTATAGAATGAATAACTGTATTTATATCTGCATCTCCAAGCAGCAGATTGTTTTCTCCTTCTTTAGTAGTAAGAAGAAATGCAATGGAAGCCTTATTAGCATCACTCAAAGTAATTTTCCATTTACGTTCCATCAACTCATCTATACTAATTCGATAATCATCACTACCACTATTATCTGTCATATTTCGTTGATCCAAAGTTGTTTGTAATGCTTTTGCGATTTTATTATGATATTTCACATTTGGTGACAGGACTGTTATCTTTCCCCAATTATATAGATATGCCTGCCCCTGCGTTATACCATTTTTGTATGAAAGGCCATGTTCATCTAAAAGACTTTTGAGAGAAATTGCATTTGCTTTGCTATTATTAGTCGATTGATAAGATGGAACAAGCATGTTGTCATTAAACCAAACCTCATGAAGCAAAGTCTTATCAGGAAAATCATGAGAAAACCATTCCAAAAGTCCACCAATATGATCATCATCAATATGAGTAATAATCAGCAGGTCAATATGTTCATGTTTTCTTTTCAAACTTTCCAACTTGCTTTTCAAATCTCCAGACATCGGGTATCCACATTTTAAATCTACATAAGTTGCAGATACACCGCCATCAACAAGGATGCGGAATTTCTCATCATCATTTTCTATTGTGATAAAGAGACAATCACCGCATCCAGCCCTCAATATCTCTATTTTTGTTTGAGTCATAATATTTTACCCTTGATCCATTATTCTAATTGATACTTTCAATCAAACTGAAGATCTACACTAAAATACTCATTAAGGGTATCCGACAGATAATAAGCAGCCGCCCATGCCCCCACTTCAAGTAATTCTACGTTCATAGATCTACACGAAGACATTTGCCCCAAATAATATTTACCATCAGAATAGGATTTAGCCTTTCCTTTTTCTCTAAGAACTTCTATACATTTACTATATCCTCTCACAGTAACATTAACAAAGCCCCAATAGCCATAGTCCTCTTTAAAATCAGGGTTATCGTTCAAATATTGATCAATCGCATCATCTGCAAGTTTGCAAGCTTTATCATAGCAAGCCAATATCTTTGATGCTTTCTCTTGAGAGACGTTGTATTTTATAGGTAAATGAATTTGGGCGAATGGAAGAGATTCCAGCTTTACAAGATTAGCAATATCAAGTTTCGATATAGACTCCAAAGAAATAACCTTAGCAGATTCTATAGCAAGAATATTATATGCAATCCCTGTATTTGTACCTTTCGAATCGTATAAGGTTCTCAGATAGTTGGTTATCTCATTCAGTTCTTCATCTGTGGAAACAATTATGTATATCTCGGAAAAAAAGCTAGCATACTCTTTCGAAAGAAAGAAAGGTATTCCTGGCACTCCTAGCTTATCATAAGGCAAAGGCCATCTCCATTCCCTTTCCATCATCCAATCAATATTCTTCTCGGCAGGATTAGCCGTAAGCTTTGTCGAGACATATCTATATTGTTCGTCTAATGGTAACTGATTCTCAGAAAGCATCCTACCTTGATACACTCCCCTTTTATCATGATGCACTTCCACAGGATCAGAAGTCAGGCCATAGATTACTGGTCTTGCCCCCGCAGCATATAATTCGTTTCTTTTAAAGGCTATTCCATATTCACCTACATATCCAGATACTTGCCCCCTAGCTTTAGCATACTCCACCAAAGCATATAGAGGCATTTCCGTAAAACAGACTGCAGACACGGGACCGTATACTGTAGGGTTACCTTTGCGCATTGACCATCCGCTATGGATAAAACCATCATGGAGAATCTTTTTTAATACATCGAAGCCAGAAGCATCGTTATCTATTCTGTATTCATTGTCAACAAATTCATCCAAGATATATTTTTTATTACCATCCTCGTCATAATAGTCATGATATCTGCTATCCATCTCAAAGCCCTCATTTGCCGCAATTGTTGCAAGTTCAGACAAGGTCTCGCTGCCTGTTCTTTGGTGTACAAAATGTATCATCCATTCCGACAAATCAAGTCGATTTCTATATTTTGCAAAATAAGTCATTTTTTGTCTAATTAAGTCTATAAATAAAGAAATACAACATCATTTTTGGGTGACTTATTTCCCAAACTCTTTAATCCTCTGTTCCTCTTTCAAAGAGCAAACAAGCAGTTGTCCATTCTTCTCGGCTACGATATAGCCATCCAACCCCTGAACCACCACCTTGCTTTCATCGGCTACATGAACCACACAGTTCTTGCATTCATACAAACGGATGTCCTTGCCTACCTTAGCATTGCCAGCCTCATCCTGTGGAAGCAAGGTACGGAGACTACCCCAGCTGCCTAAGTCGCTCCAGCCGAACTCGGCTGGCAAAGTATAGATTTCCTTCGACTTCTCCATTACAGCATAGTCGATGCTAATCTTCTCACAGGTTGGGAAGAGTTTGCCGACCACCTCTTTCTCCTGTTCAGTATAGAAAGAAGGAGCCATCTCGTCCATGATGCTGGCAAGCTGAGGCTGGAAGGTGCGGATTGCCTTGCTGATGGTATCAATGTTCCATACAAAGATTCCGGCATTCCAATAGTAATTGCCGGCAGCAAGGTATTGCTCGGCTGTCTTCAGGTCTGGCTTTTCCTTGAAAGCCTCAACCTTGTAGATTTCATCTACTGATGTTGGCTCTGCTGAGGCTATATAGCCATAGCCTGTTTCTGGGCGGCTTGGCTTAATACCGATGGTAACGATGGCGTTCTTATCGGAAGTATAGCTCAATGCTTTGCTGAGCACTCGCTGATACTCCGAGGTATTGATGACCAGGGCATCGGATGGTGTCACCACGATGTTGGCATCAGGATGCTTCTTCTGGATTTTCCAACAGGCATAAGCAATACATGGAGCGGTATTGCGAGCCTCCGGCTCTGATAATATGTTATCTACTGGCATATCAGGGATTTGCTCCTTGACTATACTGATGTATTTCTCGTTTGTCACTACCCACATGTTCTCGACAGGACAGATTGGCTTCAATCTATCTACTGTCAATTGAATGAGGGAACGGCCGACACCCATCACATCAATGAACTGCTTTGGGTAATCGGGGGTTGACATAGGCCAGAAACGGCTACCTATGCCGCCAGCCATAATTATAATTTGTATATCGTTGTAATTAGTCATATATCTTGTTTTTTCGAAAACCTACCCGCCCTTCCTTACCGTTAAAGAAGGAGTTTTTCTACCTCTCCGTCTCTCCTGCAAGGAGAGCTCCACCTCTAACCAAGCCTTCCTCCTCAGAAGGAAGGATGTAACCGCCCTACTCGGTGCTCGGAACCGCTACGTTCTAAGGTTGGCGGACCATCAAAGGTCTACGCCATATTGTGCGGGATGGGACCGCCTGGGGCATAAACAATGACGGAAAGGCTACATCACAATTGCAAAGACGGCATTGTAGTATACCGACAATACATCCATTTCTCACTCCCTCCTTTTCCACTCCCCCACATCACTTATCACCGCCCCGAAGTCGTAGCCGGCCACGGAGAGCATCTTTTCGCGGACAATCTTCTCCATGCCACCCTCAAAGGGATGGAGGGTGACACCGGAATAACAGTCGCAGAAACATTGCTCCAATATATCCAGTATGCGACACATCTGAAGAATGCGCTCCCAGACAGAAGAGGTATTGAGGAGAAGGATGCGGATAGCGGCGTAAAGCTGCATCACTGACACCGACTCGTGGTGACGGAAATGATGCTGCGCCCTGCTGCTGAGATGATTCTTCTCTAAATATCTTGCACTATAAACTTGATGACCTAAGCCATCCACTGCCAACAGGCGGTTCCCAATCTTGATGATGAGCTGGACTGGTACATAATCATTCTGGTTACTCATGAATTCAAACGTTATTTATGTTTAAAACTCGTTCCCTAGCAAGGAAACAAATGCGATGATATGTCACCGACTTTTTATAATTTTGCCAGCGTTAGACAAAAACAACGATGAATTCGTGAAAACAACTAACAATATTTTATTTATTAACTTAACATAGGAAATGCAATTATGAACATTAACATTTTCAATGGCTACCAGTCTACAGTGCCTGCTGTCATCAAGTTCCAGCAAATGGTGGACATCATCAGGAGCGACAAGCAGCTCGCCGAACTGACGAAGCGTTACCGCATCACGCACCAGAGGGAGTACAAGAGCCAGTGCTACTGCTTCTCCGTGACCTGCGTCTTCCAGGGTGGCAAGGCGAAGAAGGATATCATCGAGGTGACGGGCGTCGGATTTTCTGACTTCGACCATGTGCCAAAGGAGAAACTAGCCAAACTCTGCGCCAAGCTGAGAGAGGACAGACACACTTTGTTCTTCCACATCACCGCTTCGGGCGAGGGACTGCGCGTGCTCTATCGCTATGAGATGAAAACGGGAATGACGCTGGAGGAGCAGATGAAGTTCTATCCCACGGCCTTCCGTCATGGCAACCAGTATTTCTCCGACCTGCTGGGCGTGGAGTACGACGAGCATTGCTGCAACCTGGGCAGACTGATGGGTGCCGCCTACGACCCTGATGCCTTCTTCCGTCCCGACGCCGAACCTTTCAGCTACGACTGGCTGGTGGCACGACAGCAGGAGAAGACCTTGCAGGATAATGCCACGGCCCGATTGCGACGGGAGGTGAAGAAGATTGACCGTCTCTACGAAGACAAGCTTGCCAAGGAACTGGAACATGAGATGAAGACTTATGTGGCGGGCAGCAAGAATGAGTATGTATCGTGCCTCGCCTACAAGCTCAATGCCTTCGGTTTCTCTGCCGATGCAGCCCTGGAGTTCATCCGTCAGGAGTTTCCCGACTACGAGCGCCCGAAGGCTGCCGTAGACAGTTGCTACCGTCAGACTGAGGAGCACGGCAAGCGCAAGCACGAACTGCAACCCCGACGCCATGAGGCGGGCAAGTCAGCTTCCGTGAACGACATCATCCAGTTTCTAGGCGAGCACGTGGATCTGAGGTACAACCAGATTACCATGAGGGTAGAGTATCGCATGAAGGAAGAAGGCGACGGAAAGGGCGAGGATTCTTCTGCCTCCGGACTTTGGCAGATTATCAACGACCGTGCGGTCAACACTCTGTGGAGCGAGATGTCGAAGACAAACCGTGCCGCGGTACAAGACTTCTTCCGTGTCATCGAGAGCAACTATGTGCAGCCGTTCAATCCGTTCACCGACTATCTGAATAGCCTTCCCGAATGGCACGAGGGCGACACCGACTACATACAACAGCTTGCCGACAGCGTGACCGTAAAGGGTGGCGAGGAGCAACAGAAGCTATGGACCTGCTACCTGCGCAAGTGGCTCGTGGGGATGCTGGCTGGATGGACGCTCGACGACGTGGTAAACAATGTGATTATCGTTTTGATAGGCGCACAGGGCTCTGGCAAGAGCACTTGGATAGCCATGTTGTTGCCGTCCGAATTGCGCCAGTATTTCTACACCAAGACCAATGCCAGCCGCCTCTCTAAGGACGATCTGTTGGTGCTCGCCACCTACGGACTGATGCTTTGCGAGGAGCTGGACACGATGAAACCCTCAGAGCTGAACCAGTTGAAGGCAGCCGTCACCATGCTCACCATCGACGAACGTGCTGCTTACGCCCATTACCCGGAGCATCGGCCACATATAGCCTCATTTGCTGCCACTGGCAACAACGTTCAGTTCCTTTCCGATCCTACGGGCAATCGCCGCTGGCTGCCCTTCGAGGTGGAGAGCATCCAGTCGCCCCGTGAGCATCCCTTCGACTATCCCAACATTTATGCCCAGGCTTTGCATCTGCTGCGCTCAGGCTTCAGATATTGGTTTACGCAGCAAGAGATTATCGAACTCAACCTTCACAACCACAAGTTTGAGGCACCCCGTCTGGAGCGAGAACTCGTTGCGCTCTACTTCGCCCTTCCTACCGAGGAGCAGCATGGCATATTCATGACCGCCAGCCGTGCCCTGCAGATTATCGGGGCGGGCATCAGCCAGAAGCTCAGTGCCGTATATGTGGGCAGGGCTTTCTGCGAGCTGGGATTCCACAAGGTGAGGGTGAACCACTGTTGGGGCTATCTTGTGATAGAGCGTGACGGCGACATGATCAAGGCTCAGCAAGTACACCTGGCGATGGAGGCAGAGGACGACTATTCGCAGCAGGATACCGACCCCGACCTGCCCTTCTAGGGGTGGGTAGGGTAAGTAAGGGGAGGGTACTTTCTAAGAGTTTCCTTATGTAAAGGTTCGTTTACTATAGGAAAGATATAGTATATATATAGGCTCCCAGAAAAATCGATTTCCTACTCACCCTAGTTACCCCTGGCGTAAACAAGATAGTTACGACCGCTAAGTATCATGGTTACGATGCCTAAGTATCATATTTATGAATTATAACCCTAATAGACATTTCTCTGCACGCGAATTACGTACTGTTTTTACTAAACATGAATTTCTTATTGTTTTTACTGAACATGAATTGCTTATTGTTTTTACAGAACACGAATTGCTTATCGTTTTTTCGGAACACGAATTACACGAATAAGTTGCTTGAAGACGAAAGATTCGTTAGATTCGAGAGATTCGTGTTCAAAATTCAACATTCAACACTCAACATTCAACATTATAGAAAATGGATTTACGAAGTTACACCAAGCAGGAGTTAGCCCTGCTCTATTTTCCGGATTCCGACCCGGACGTGGCAAGAGCCCATCTGATGAGATGGATAGTAAGATGCACCCAGCTCTACGAGCAGTTGCAGAAGAGTGGATACAACAAGAGCTGCAAGGAGTTCAATCCTCTGCAAGTATCCTATATTTTCTTTCATTTAGGAGAACCCTGATATTTATCAGTGATAATCGGTGAGTATCGGTGAGCAACAGTGAGCATCGGTGAGTTGGGAAAATGAAATGTTGTATCTTTGCAATGTGATTCAGAAAGAGTCATATGCATTAAACCAGGCACTGCGCAGCGCCCATTCAACATTCAACATTCAACATTCAACACTTAAAACTTTAAAACTTATGTTGCTTTACGTACTAAAACTAAATCAGAACGCCAAGATGCCAGAGGCATACGGCAAGTATTACGCCTATCCAGTCATCACTCAGACGGTAGACATCGACGGCCTGGCCGAACACATGGCTAGCCACAACACTCCTTTCTCTAAGGGAGCCATCAAGGGCATGATTACCGATATGGTATCGTGCATCAAGGAACTCACCTTGCAGGGTTTCGCTGTGAAGATTGACGACCTCGCCATCTTCTCCATCGGCATCCGCAACAAGGAGGGAGCCGCCTCAGAGAAGGAGTTCACCATCGCCAAGAACATCGACGGTTTCCGTCTCCGTGCTCGTGGCACCGGTGAGTTCAGCGCCAAGACCATCAACCTCGAAGCTACGCTGAAGAAGGCCTCTGCTCTGTTAGGTGATGGCACCACCCCGGATACCACCCCGGATACGGGGAAGGATACCGGAAAGGATACCCCTGGTGGTGGCAACACCGACCAGGGCGGTAGCGGAACCACTGAAGAAGGAGGAGGTGACGGCTTAGAGTAGCCCTACCCTCCTCGCATCTGAAACAAGAGAAAGCGCATCGGCAGGATGCAGTCCGGAGTAATCCGAGGGCACATCAGGAATGAGTTCATCACTCACCATTCAACATTGTCAAATCATCGCCCTGAACGGATACTTGCTCATCCTGCCCGCTTCCTTCTTGTCTTCCCACACTAATCACTAAACACTAATTACATTAATCACTAACAAAAATGAAAAAGGAAACAATCCAGAAAGTCATCAACTTCGTCATCACCGTCCTCACTGCCGTCCTCAGCTCCTTCTGTGTGCAGAGCTGCAAGTGATAGCGTCTGAACACGAATTACACGAATCGAACGAATCATATCTGTTCAAAGGACATATTCGTGCTATTCGAGATATTCGTGTTCAGTTAAATATCTGTTCAAAGCACGGAAAATTCGTGTCATTCGAGAAATTCGTGTTCAGTTAAACCCTTTAAAATCCATAGAATCCAATGAAGAATCAAAGAAAAATCGATTTGATCGTGGTACATTGCAGTGCCACACGTATTAACCAGGACTTCCCAGTAGAAGCCTTAGAAGCCTGCCACAAGGCCCGTGGTTTCCACTCCATCGGTTACCACTATTACATTACGAAGGATGGCGTGGTCTATCCCTGCCGTCCAGAAAGCGAGGTGGGCGCTCACGCCCGCCACTACAACGCCCATAGCATCGGTATCTGCTACGAGGGTGGTCTCGACGAGAAAGGCAAGCCTGTCGATACTCGCACTCCAGCCCAGAAAGCATCTCTGGAAGATCTCCTCTACAGTCTCGTCCTCGACTATCCCGATGCCGAGATTCTAGGTCATCGTGACCTTCCCTGGGTTCGCAAGAGCTGTCCTTGCTTCGATGTCAAGGAATGGCTGAAGGAAATCGACTTCCATCTCTAGAAAGCCCGGACAGTTCCCGGAAATTCGTACTATTCGAGTTATTTGTGTTCAAAATCATCCCAGCTTGTAGCAATACAGGTTGGGATTTTTATTATCCGTGAGATCTATGTGCGAACATAAGTAAGCATCCAACCCCTATCCTGCATCACTTTTTCGAAATATTCCCTTGTTTCCATTATCAAACTGTTTTGATTACGGATGCAAAGGTAATATATTATATAGGTACCGCCATACGGGCTAACGGTGATTTACTGGTTGTAGTCCTGCATCACCTTTTCAAAATATTCTTTGCTTTCCATTTTATGTGAATTTTAAAACGGTTGCAAAGATAATATTTTTCGTTTACCCCACCTTACGCTGTATTGGTGGTTTACAGTGAAGACAGATACAATCTAAATCCACTACACAAAATAAAGACATGAACACCAGCACCACCCAATGAAGCTGCCTTTTGCAAGAAGCCAGGTAAAGGATAACTCTGTGCAAGATGCATTAAAACTATAGTAAATGTGGAAAATCCTCTAAGGAAATCCACGACCACCACCCTTCTATTATTCATTTTTATTACTCAGCATTTTCAAATACAATGCTTTCAAATCTCCAAATACTTTTTTGGGGAAAAAGTCCTGTACTACATTGAAAGCATTATTGCCATGTTTTTTAATCGCATCACGATTTTCAATATAAAACTTGATAGCATCAGCAATGGCTGCAGTATCACCAGGCTTGACCAAGATACCATTTTCACCAGACTTAATAATCTCAGGTATACCACCAACCGGGGTGGATATGATAGGATGACTATACGCCATAGCTTCAAGTATAGCAATAGGCAACCCCTCGTTGTAGGATGGCAAGATATACACATCTTCCCAATTCAAACAATCTATCTTCTTCTGCCCTGCAATCCAGCCTTCATAGGTTACAAAAGATTCCAAGCCATTCTCACGAATATACACCTTGATATCACCATCAACCTCATTACCTCCCATACGAAGTAATAGCTTATCGGCAAAATACTCCTTATTGTCCACAATAGCCTTCAACAAGTCGAACCCTCCTTTTCGCTTGCTAATTTCCCCCATATACATCAGATGCAACTTACCATCTTCAGTATGTTTATCTGAAGCTATCTCAGGAGGTGACACGATGTTGTTAAGAACATGGATTTTGCCTTTGTCCATTCCGATGGATGAAAAATACTCTTTCCATGATTGCGACAATACAATTAAGGAATCACACATTTTCAATGTATCAGTAATACCTTTTTTATCTTCTGCTCCATGATAATACTCAACGAAGTCAGCTGCATGCTCATGCAGAATCACCTTTTTGCCACATTTCTTGGCAAGACGAATAAATAACTTACACCTATCAAACGAAGCATTAGCTGCTCCGTGTATATGCACGATTTTTATACGTTTGTCAAAAGTCAGTAAGAACCAAGTTCGCACCAATGCCTGCAGAGCATACCAAGACTTCACCAACTTATTACCCAACTTCCAAGTTGGAATAAAACGCATGTTCTCAATATACTTATCATAAGATACAAGAACTGCAGTCATACCACCCTTCGTTTTCTTTGAAACACCTAAGAATAAGACATTTAAAGAATCTTTGCTATCTATATATTTTACGACCATAACAATCCCAATAATTTAGATACCTGATCAGACTTTCTTTATAGAAATTGAGTCCAGCTTTCTTTTATAACTTTCTCAATTTCTTCGAAATTTAAATATTTGTCCGCAAGAAGTTTTCTGTCTTTTTTCTGAAGCCATAAGCCAACAGCTTTATCGTCAGAAAGTGACTGCTTCATCTTTTCTTTAAACTCAACGATACCCGAACATTCAGAGATATCAATCTGCGGAAAGACATGATAATCTATCAAAAAATGATTTTCCATATCTAACAGTTTATCTGTAAATATAGCATAAGTATAGTATTCGCTAAATCGATAAGTATTACATAAGGCCAACTTCCAACTGTGCATCCAATAGTTTTTTGCTATTTCTCTGAGAAGTTTTTCTGTATTCTCGCGTACAAAGCATACTGGGGTATTCATATAGTTATAAAAGCTTATATCCTCATACGTACCTTGCCAATTTAGAAGTTTTACCGCCGCATGGCAATAATCATCATGACTTGGTTCATTCACATTCTTTACACGATACATTAGATATTTACCATTTTTCTTCCACATTTTCAAATCAAAAGGCTTCATGAATACTGTCTCTGAATCTATATTAAAAACTGCCTCATACTCATTGCCTATCACTTTAAATACACCCAACTTACAAATCTGTTGAATTATCCACTCTCGAACAGGAATTGTCAGCAAACTCACATGAAAATGATGTCCCAACATCTTCCAAGGAACACGAATCAAGAACCAGGGAAGTACCAAGGACTTCTTTAAAACAACGTGCTTACCATATTGCAAGCACATAAACATCTCTAAATCTTCATCGTTCACAAAGATAAAATGATCTATCTCAGGTGCAAACTTATCCATACTGTCACATAGAAGCTTACACTCTTTAAAATCGTTTTTATACGACTGTGTAATAATTGCAACTTTTTTATCCATAATCATTTTCTTTTTCTTATTAATTTGGCAGGATTACCTCCAACTATGGAATAAGGTTCTACGTCTTTTGTTACAACGGCTCCAGCTGCCAAGATACTTCCCTTGCCTATACGATGACCTGGAGTTAAGATTACTCTAATACCAATCCAACAGTCATCGTCAATAATCGTCGGTGTAACCCCTTCAATAGAACCTTGAAAACACATAGGCTTCTCTGTATCACTAAATGTATGATTGTTAGCTACGATATGAACTTCTGGCGCCATCATTACATATTTTCCTATAACGGTATTATTAGGAACAACACAATTTTCACCTATCCCACTATAGTCACCAATTTCTACATTCCTGCCATTTCCAAAATAAGCGTGTCTATCAATAGTTGAAACTTTACCACAATACTTAAATATGTGACGACAACAGAATATTCTGATCATATTACAAAACTTGCCCCCCCATACCGAATAACTGCTAGGGAGATGCTGAGCGAAAGCATAATAAATTATGAGAAACAAAAATCTTTTCATATCTATGATTTTGCATTACAATTAAATATTGATTTTATAATCCTCTCCGAATTTTCCAAAGAGTACTTTTCTAAGAAAATTTTCCTGGAATACCGATTAAATTTATCTTTCTGAGCTGAAGATATTATTTTAATTTGCTGAATAAAATCATCAGCTGTACAACATATTACTCCCCATTCGTCACTATTTATAAAACCGCAAAAAGCCTCTTTTGTCCCTATGACATATTTTCCCCACATCAATGCCTCCGCTGTCTTAGTTTTCATACCAGAGCCTTCAAATATAGGTGCAACAACCACATCGCTATTACGATAATAATAGCCCAAGTCTTCTACAAATCCATGTATTTCTAATTTACTTGATGGAGTATACTTTAACTTTTCCATTCCTGCCCCAACTACTATTAGTTTTGCCTCAACAAAAGGTAAAACATTAGCAATAAACCATTCTATACCATGAACATTAGCATAAAAATAACTTCCTACAAATAGAAGGGTAAAAACCTTCGAAAAATTAGTATCCAAAGGAAGTTCTCTAAAACTATCGTTTAAAGAAGAAGGCAATATATGGATTTGAGCAAACTTATTTGTTTCTTTAACAAAATTCATGTCTCTAGGAGTTAACGTTACTATATCGTCAGAGTAAAAAATTGCATCGTGTTCTGCCTTATAAATAGGGCGAATTTTAATTGGATAAGCGAATATATTTCTCCAAGTAACTTTTGTAAAATTTCTCTCGATATTATGAAAGAAACAAACTATGCGCCCTTTATATCCAAATTCTTTTAAGCATTTTGCCAAAGCACCAAAAAAACTGCCATCAATCCATATAACATCATAATCGCCAGACAAACGAACTATATCACTAACATTGTTTAATGTAAGTCCACCAACATAATGTTTTTTCAATCTGTACAAGAAATCACAAATTTTAAAACGAGATTTCGTAACAATGAATTTTGTAACATTATCTTTGCCAAAAACATTTTCTAATACTGTAAAATTACGTTTTGCTATAACGTTGCCACCACCAGCAGCATCATAGCAACTTGTTATAAAGAGAAGTTTCATTTTTTAATCTATCTTTTATTGACAATAATATATAACACAATGAAAAAATATAAGGATTAGTCAAATCATCTGAGAAGAATGAAATCAAAAAAGTAAAGATTATCCAAATAGAACCAGCTAAAAAATAGCAATTATAAGTTCTCATTTTAAAGATTCCTTTAAATAAGTTATATACAAACATAACATAAACAAAGAATCCCCCAAAACCTAAATATGCAAGCATGGTACCATAAGCAATATCTGGACTTCTCAGCTGTTGAACCATTCCCGATCCATAGAACTTTATATTAACGATAAAACGATACATCTGCTGAGATAATGGTGACGAATCCGATAGTAAACCTAAGCCAAATATCTTTTCACCAATTGGTCGTTTTTCCAAATATTGAAATCTCTCCAGCACCCAAGAAAGACGATATGTAAAAGAACCTTCTATTTGTTCATATGAGTTCAGCTCAATATTTCCATGCAAAACTGCATTTATATCATCTTGTGTACCACTATTAGAAGACACATAACGCTCCGAAATCATAGTAGAAAATGGCAAGGCGCAAATTGTTATAATCAAACCATACTTAATAATAGCACTGCGCTTTCCTTGGAACCATAAACCTAACAAAATGCATATCAAGGTTATCAACATTAATGACCTTCCTAAAGTTCCCATTATACATACAAGCAAAAGTCCCAATACATATTTTGTCCTTTTTCCAAAATAGTCAGGCTTCACCAAACATACTATGAGAAAAAATATTGAAAACACAGGATAATTGAAGAATCGGATGAGCCCTGTTGCTGGATCTCTATTGATTTCATAAGTTGGTATGATAGGAATTTGAATTATTACTTGTACCACATCCACTATACCAACCAGCACTGTAAATCTAGCCAACAAATTAAACAGTCGCTTGCATTCTTCTAGTTTCATATTACGCAGAATAGGATAACAAAATACCAACAAAAGAAATCTGCCCCCCTGAATAACCTGCATAAAAGGAATGTCATAATGGTACATTGAAAATATCATACTACATCCTAAGAATAAGACAAAAACCACAAACCATTTCGTTATTTTATCATGAACTAAGACATACTTCTTTTGTAATATCATCACAAGGGATATAACAAAAGTATAGACTAAAGCAATATCACCATTTTTCACTCCACCTAAAACAGGATCTATCAAAACTTTATATCCATCAAACATAAAACTTATATATAGGAAATATGATAGATACCTTTTGCGAGGCGAAAAATATAAGATTACAGAAACTGCTAACAATAAAATTCCTAACATTTTTATCTATTGAATTATTTCTAAAAGTTTACCAAAAATAGTCAAATGTCCTTCTTTGTCATAAGGAAAGTATTTTATTTTCCAACTCAACTTATGAATCGGTACATTTTCTAACATAGAAGAAAAATCCTTGTCTTTTAAGTTTTCGTTCAAACACCCAGCTAGCTTTAGCATATTACCTTTATCATAAGGGAATTCATCAATGATGCTCTTGGCCTCAGGACATAACTCATATATTACCACTAGCAAATAATCCACTAGCAAATAATCCAATATTTTTTTCTCATTTTTACAATAAGCAAAAAATAAATCTCTCATATTCTGGAATATACATAACGAATTACCTCCTATAAGATAGCTAGCCCATCGATAAGCAGAAACATATTGAGCCACATTAGATGTTTTCTGTTTACTTGTAATGAATGGCATATGAGATAAATCATTCATTTTTTGAGAGACTAGACAGGTTGAATCAATCCAAAGTCCACCATATTTGGTTAACAGGCTAAAACGAAGAATATCCGAAAAATTAGTTAGTGAAATTCGCCCTTCCTCCAACATCGAAATTATATATTCAGGAAGTTCAACATATTTCTTATAATTATCAGCCGATATAATGTAAAGTTGTTGATTAGGTAAGAGATTTTTTCTCAAAGAGGCTAAACAAATTTTAGGAACTAATGGCATCATATTTTCTCCTTGCCACCAACATACCCAAATTGGGAATTTATCACCAATAGAAACTTGTTTATCTACTATATTAGCATTATTATTGACAACATATCCATATTTTTTCTTTAAGAAAGAAAGTATGGCCTTATGCTTAATTTTTAGTCCCAAAACACCCGGAATCATTTTTCCCAAAACAGCTAAAAGACCAAGAAAGCCCATAACTTGAATATAAGTAAACATCGTCGTAAACTTCTTTGCGGCAACATTATATATATTAGCCCACTCAAAAGATTCCATACAATGTTCTGCTATTATATCAATATAAGTTTGTTTATGTTTTTTAATTTGATTATACTCATTTGGCAAAAGTTCCTCCAGGACTTTCATACGTTCTTTCTTGCCTAACTCTTTCTGGGTAAACGTAGCTCCATCATGATTAAATTTACAAACATCAACATCTATTGAGCGATATTTTTTGTGCTGAAGTAAAAGAATCTCAATACAAAATTTCCAATCACTTACAAGTTTCAATTTCTCATCATAAGGATTAGAAAGCAGTAATTCTCTTTTTATAAAGCTAGCCTGATGGCTTAAAGACCGATTTACAAATAAATCTTTAGTTATACATGTCGGAGCATAAACATAATCTATAACCTTACCAGATTTTAATGAAATTTCATTGCCGCACAAATAATCAAATCCATCATTTAAAAAGAGCGAAACTTGCTTCAAAACTAAAGGATTAGCAAATCGGTCTCCAGCATTCATAAATATGCAGTATTCTCCTTTAGCCATTTTTACTGCCTTATTCATTGCATTATAAATCCCTGAATCAGGCTCACTGATCCAACGAGTTATATACTGGTCATATTTTTTTAGCACATCTAAAGTGCCATCATTACTGGCACCATCAACAATAATATATTCAAAACTATTATACTTTTGATTTATAACAGACATTATTGTTGGCTCAATGCAAGTTACTGCATTATAAGATATTGTGATAACTGATATTTTCATATTTTTCTTGTAACTATGTGGCCTAATAAGGTTTCTTTTCCGCATGTATCGTACAAAGGAATTGAAGAGGAAAACTTGTAGCTTAATTTATAAAACAGAGTATCATCTCTATTAATTAATGCTTCTAGATTATTTTCAGAATACGCTTGAGCAAGATTTATATCCAGACAATGTAAATTATTCGAAGGCACTGATGAAAACAGTTTTGCTATACTTCCTGAACGCTTTTGAAAATAAGCCCAAAAATAATCAATCCAAAGATAATCAAAGAGTTCATCATATTTGTTCCAATACTCTATCATCATCATTAAGGTCAACCTCATCAATTCATTTCCAGGTTGACAAGCTAAAAAGAAAACAGCCCACCTGCCGTGTGAAATTACCTTGTAAGGCGTTTCTAACTTTGGGGTAACAGTATAGAACTGTTTTTTCCAAATACATTCTGGAATCGAATGAACCATATACAAAGTTGCATCAACCCACACTCCACCATATTTCAATAAGAGAGAAACACGAACAACATCGCTAAAATGAGTTTTAGAAATGATACCTTGTTT
Organism: Segatella copri; assembly: GCF_949820605.1. Classification (NCBI taxonomy): domain Bacteria; kingdom Pseudomonadati; phylum Bacteroidota; class Bacteroidia; order Bacteroidales; family Prevotellaceae; genus Segatella; species Segatella copri. The sequence continues at coordinate 137,473 of NZ_CATKVU010000006.1, read as the reverse complement.
ATACTTTTTCCTTATGATTGGAGGTATCTCCACAAAATCATTTACATTTTCCTCACTTATAATATTTACTTTACTATTTTTATTTTTTAAAAGAATACTATCAACACATTGCTTTACCACTAAAGGCATTTTATTCGGATTGTCCCAATAAATCCAAATATAATGAACATCATCGTTTCTCGGAACTTCTTCATGCATATAACTTTTACAGCTAATATCTATATCTTTAAAATTTTCATGTAACCATTCCAGAAGTAGACGATCCTTATATAAATAATCTTTTTCTGAATCCATATGAAAAACTTGTTTTATTCGCAATTTTAATAAACTCATCGCATAAACTAGACTAACGATTTTTCCTAGTCTATAGATTTTCAACAAGTCTCTTTTTTGACTTAAAATTTTACCTAGAAGCAACTTTATAAATAAGGACAAGGATTTCCTGTGAAGACATACCGTATGTTCTTCGGTCTTTCTCCTATTTGTCTGGCAGGCACCCCCCCCATATAATGTAAATGGAGGAACATTTTTAGTAACAACAGCACCAGCTGCTACCACAGCACCTTCACCTACAGTAACATCATGCAAAATTATAACATTTGGACCTATCCATGCTCTATCACATATTTTCACAGGTCCAAAATGTTCAGGCGTACAGGCGAAATCTCTATCCCTATAATCGTGCTGAAGTGTCCAAATGCTCACATTAGAACTTAAATTTACATTTTCACCCAGTTCTAATCCTGCTCTTGCATCTAAAATTGCATTATTTCCTATTATGGTTCCATTACCTATTTTTAATTTAGTAGGATTGCGAATTTCACAATTACTATAAATAACGACATTTTTACCTAGCTCAATGCCTTGTATATAACGATAGAAAAAATTTCGAATCAAATGACTATGGATTTGGCTTATCCAATAGAGAAACAATCTTTCAAATTGCCAAGAATATCTTTCAGAAACTTTTGTTAACAAGCCATTAGTTGTACCCTTATTACGCTTATACCATGAAACAAGTATTGTCAAAGGAGAAAAGAATAGCATCAAAAGTATTCTATGAAAATATAACATTAAAATTATACAAGTAAGAGCTATACAATATGTACAGAGAGACAAATTCATAATTTACTTATTTTTAAAATGTAAGACTTTCGTTATAATCGCATTTTCAATATCATTAAGGATAGGATTCTTTACGATATACTTTTCTATCAGATACGTTCCTACAACAACGATAAATCCGCCTAAGACAATATTCACAACATAATTCAATCCAGATAAAACAAAACCAGACAGATATGTTACTAATGTTATCATAATTATTGGAACAATTCGTTTACCAAGATTAACAGCCAATCTGATCTCTGTTCTTTTACGGATGAAATAAATAGCAGAAAACATAACAACCATTTCAGAAACCAACCAACTGATTGCAGCACCAACGCATAAATAACTGGGGACTAATAGAACATTAAGAACTAAACCTGTAACAGCACCCCATATTGTATTTATCAAAACTTCTTTGTCTCTTTTCAGAGGCATTAGAATTTGAATGATAAGAATTTGTTCAATACCTACAATTATGATTAGAGGCATAATCAATCTCATAGGTACAACAGCCCCATCATACCCATTTCCTGCAACTAATCTGACTATATCAGGTGCATAGAATATCGCATAAATAGCAAAAGGAACAGTTATCGTCAAAACCACATTGAAACTTTTCGTTATCAAACGTTGAAAAGATGCTGTCTGATGCTCACTAACCAACAGACTAAGACGAGGCAACATAACTGCAGCAAATGCTGATAATACAGAAAGAAATATATTGTAAAATTTACTAGCTGTAGCATAATATCCTACTTGTTCGTCCGTTGAGACGAAACCAAGATAAGACATGCTAAAAGAATTGTATAACCATGCTAAAATAGAATAGCCGCCTAATATCAATATCGGCTTGACAATTCGCCTTATTGTAGCTACATCAAATGAAAAACTTATAATTTTACGAGCGTATAATAAATTAACAATCGCATTAATCGTTATTGAAAAGACTATTAAGAAATAATATAAGAGACAATCCTGCGGAGAACGTACAAAAGCAAAGACAGAAACTACGAATAACGTTCGAATGATTACTGTTCTCTGAGTAATAAATTTAAAATCTTCAATACCCTTATAAAACCAATCAATCAAAAGAAACATTGAAAATAATTTAAGACTTCCAACAAGCAATAAATCTTTGTAGTCAGCAAACTTTGGTACTATAAATATCGCTGCAAACAGCACCAATATAGCAATCAAAGTTGTTATTGCATTAAAGAGGAGCAACGCCGTAAAGGACTTATTCAATTTATCTTGGTCTGTTTTATTTTGAGCTATTTCTCTTACCCCAATAGTTTCTATACCTAACATTGAAACTATGATAAAAATTTGTATAATATTATCAGTAAAATTATATTTACCAATAGCCTCAACACCCAAAACTCTTGAAACATATGGGAATGTTAAAAGAGGAAATATATAATTTGCAACCGTAAGAAAGCTGCTGTATAAAAAATTACGCTTAATACTCATAAAGATTATGCTTTTCTCTCTCCTAAGAATATAGAGAAGAATTTTGAAGTAAATAATATTATCGGATAGAATGAAAATAACACAAATATACCTGCCAAATAATAGAAGCCAGGATATCTTGTAGACATACTAAGAGCATTTAAGTTTTATAAAATCCACAATATCTCGATCAACGAAAGAAGAGAATTTTCTTGCAAAGAAATTATTAGAGTTCATTATTTCTTCTATATCATCTTTTTTCCACACATATGGTTCCCCTCTATTCCAATCTATTAATCGCAAAGCTGCATTTTGATTTTGTATAGGTACATATAAACGCTTTTTGTATTCTGAATCCATTAAAATCGTCTGTATAGCTATTTCATCTGCACAACATGTATACTTAAAGCGTGACAAAATATATTTTTCTTTTGAAAGCAAAAACAACATAAAATCATGTGGAAGACTCATCCATTGATGCCCCTTGAACAAATTCAACCTTGGATTTCTCTTCAGGCAAAACAAGCGTTGAATATAAACAGATAAATCATCTAATTTAAGAAAAAGTTTACCAATAATCTTTTTTCTTAGCAACCGAATAAAAGGGTGGTAATAATTTATACAAAAGTCCATCCTCCTTTTGTCAACATCTGTATCACTTATTGTCATAAAGATTTCATTTGAATGCTTATCAAAAAAATCATGTATTACAGACAAAGGTTTTATTGCCAAATCAACACCTGATAAAAGGTGATAAAAATCATGATAAGTTTTCGAGGCTTCTTTAAACAAGATAAATTCTGCTTCAAGCATCGAACTATCTCCCCAACGAACATCAATTCTCGTAGAAACCAGCTGTACCCCCCCCATAAGCAACGCATATTGATTTAATCTTATCAAATTCTTCATCAGCAACTTTTTTATCTACATGAACATAGATGTCATCAGCACCTTTTGCCAATTGCCCCAGTAATACTTCAAGAATATATGGCTCATTATGAGCCAAAATTAAAAACGCATGTTTCATATTTACTTAATATTTATTTTCCAAACTCTTTAATTCTTTGTTCCTCTTTCAAAGAGCAGACAAGCAATTGTCCGTGCTTCTCAGCAACAATATAGCCATCCAAGCCTTGAACTACCACCTTGCTTTCATCAGCTGCATGAACCACGCAGTTCTTGCATTCATACAAACGGATGTCCTTGCCTACCTTGGCATTGCCAGCCTCATCCTGTGGAAGCAAGGTACGAAGACTACCCCAGCTGCCTAAGTCACTCCAGCCAAACTCGGCTGGCAAGGTATAGATTTCCTTAGACTTCTCCATCACGGCATAGTCAATGCTTATCTTCTCGCAGGTTGGGAAGAGTTTGCCGACCACCTCTTTCTCCTGTTCAGTATAGAAAGAAGGTGCCATCTCGTCCATGATGCTGGCAAGCTGAGGCTGGAAGGTACGGATTGCCTTGCTGATGGTATCAATGTTCCATACAAAGATTCCGGCATTCCAATAGTAATTGCCGGCGGCAAGGTATTGCTCGGCAGTCTCCAGGTTTGGCTTTTCCTTGAAAGCCTCAACCTTGTAGATTTCATCTACGGATGTTGGCTCTGCTGCGGCAATATAGCCATAGCCTGTTTCCGGACGGCTTGGCTTGATACCGATGGTAACGATGGCGTTCTTATCGGAAGTATAGCTCAATGCCTTGCTGAGCACTCGCTGATACTCCGAGGTATTGATGACCAGGGCATCGGATGGTGTCACTACGATGTTGGCATCAGGATGCTTCTTCTGGATCTTCCAGCAGGCATAAGCAATACATGGAGCGGTATTGCGAGCCTCCGGCTCTGATAATATGTTATCTACTGGCATATCAGGGATTTGCTCCTTGACTATGCTGATGTATTTCTCGTTTGTCACTACCCACATGTTCTCGACAGGACAGATTGGCTTCAATCTATCTACTGTCAATTGTATGAGGGAACGGCCGACACCCATCACATCTATGAACTGCTTTGGGTAATCGGGGGTTGACATAGGCCAAAAACGGCTACCTACGCCACCAGCCATAATTATAATTTGTGTTGTCATTTTTCAATCTTTCTATTGTAAAAAGACAGGTTCCATAATGAAAGCCGAAAAGCTGCTTAATAAATAAGCTCCAGGATATTCACCTGCCGTATATTATTATGCTCTTAAAACTACTTCAACACATAGTTTTAAGGTTTACCAAAATTCTTTTTCAATTCATATTCATAATTATCCATAAAAACCTTTCCTGAAGCTACAGTTTCAACCATAAAGTCAAAAATCGTAGATTCTGGATGATTTTTGAAATACGTCAAAAAATGCCGCAATACGACACATGCTATATAATTTATTTTCTTTGCATAATTGTCTAATCCTATAGACTGAATCATAGCATTATGAACCATCAAATTGCGAAGTCGATAAATCATCAATAAATCATTTTTCAAACTGTCGAAATATTTATTAGTAAGCATCCAACCCCTATGACAATACAACTCCATCCCCAGTGTTTACTGGGGATACAGAGTATTTTAAGAAATTGGACTTTTCTGATTTTTAAACAGGTTTAACTAAAAGTGCCTCTGTCATCAAGGCATAATCCCTTCTTCCAGCTACAATCATGTCAAAGAATCCCCTGAAGAAATCCAGTGGAGCCATTGCCATTAGCTTGCAGGTTTCAACGAAAGTAAGGAAGGTCGCTGTAACTCTGGCACCCTGCTCACTGCTAAATCCACCGAAGTTCTTTCGGAGATTTGTGAATGGGCGGACTGCGCGTTCACAACAGTTGTTGTCTATCAAGACGCTGCCTATCTTCGTATATGCCATCAGCTCTTCCCAATGCTTGGTCATATATGTCAAGGCTTGTTGCAACTTAGCAGAGAGCTTAATCTCGTTTTTCTCAAACTGTTTCAACAGTGCCGTCGCTTGCTGATAGAGGTCGTGTAAAACTGGTAGGGATTCCTCACCTCGATGCTTGACTATCTCTTTTTCTGTGCGACCCAATACTTGATTTTCAACTTCGACCTTATATAATATACCGATCAAGTCTATGAATGCCTGTGCCAAGGTATCCTTGTAGTCACGACTCGCCGAGACAAACAGTCTTCTAACGTGCGACCAGCAACATACATGAGTACAGTCCTTCAACTTATTGAAGTAAAGGTATGCAGCATAGGCATCGGTCATCAACGTGCCCTTGAAGTCACCAAGGAATTCCTTGATAACCTCTTTCTTACGGCTGCCATACAGATAATAGCAGACCTTGGTGGTCAAGTTGACAATGACCCACATATATCGTTTCTTGTAATGCACCTCACCATTGGCATCCGTCACCTTGGTGTCTACCCAGGACTCATCACAATAAATCGTTGAGCCAGGCTTCAATAGCCATTGTTTGATGGTCTCCTGACAATTCTCCAAGAACTCTGCACCATGCCGCAACCAGTTGAAAATGGTAGACTTAGACATACGCATCTTCTCATTGATCATGCGATACATCTCACGTCCACTCGTTATCGCATACTGAAAGCGATTGACAATCAAGTCTGAAAGCATGCCACCAGTACTGCTGGTATGAGGAACCAGACTTGGCACGTCGTACTTCGACTCATTGACAAACGAGCAAGTACGCTGTTCTACCTCTTCATCTTTTGGCACGAAGAAAGCGAACTCGTTGCCATCCTTGTCACGTACCCAAGCATAAAGGTAGCGGTCCTGACGGATCATACTGATTCGGTCAAACTGGTCGACAGGTCTGGTATAGCGAATGAACTCCAAACCCATAGCCTTAAGCTTGTCCTTGTCACAATCATGAACCACAAGAACTTCAGCCTTCATAGTCTTGTAGTGGTCCGGGCGTTGGCTCAAATCCTTTTTGGGATTGGTCGCCTCTGTGTCGGTAACTTCGTCTGAATCATCAGAATCGGAAGGTTGCTCACATCCATTCTCGATGTATTCCCCCTCTTCCTCATCCTTGGTCTTGCCTGTGTTTACCGACTTGTCACCAGTTTGCTTCTCATTGTTCTTGCCATGCATCTTACGCCTACGGGCTTGCAGTTCTCCAGTAAGCTTGTCAACCTGAGCCTGCAAACCGGCAATCTTACGATCTGCCTCTGCCTGTAGTTCCTTCTGCTTATTACCCAAGGCAATGTTGGCATCCAGAAGTGTCTGGACAGTCTGAACCAATTCCTTTATCTGATCTAGATATTGCTTACGTTCCATATCCGATAATCCATCACTTGCCGAAGAATTGTCTACCTCCAGCAAGTAATTGGAATGCATTATCATGCGCTCTATGTCTATATGTATATCTGCCATAATATGAAACGTTTGCAGATGCAAAGATAATCATATTATGAGACTCCACAAAACGCATAAAGCTTATTTAACAATCTGATATTCAGTATTTTACACTATTTTAGAGACTTAACATTTGTCGTAATACCACCCTATGTCAGACATGTTTGCAGTATCGCAAAACATCGAAAACAGGGCTTAACAAGCCAACCTTAAAGCTTTCTACAACACTCTGAATATCATTTACTTAACTCTATTTTACCCCAAAAAACGAATACGTATTTTTAGAAAATTAACTATCATTTTCGACATCAAGCTGCTTCCTCATAGCATTTTAGCTCTATTGGACCTATGCTTTTTACAACAGGGCATGAAAGCATAGCCACTAGATACTTCCACTCCAACACATAAATTGGAAGGACACCTTCAAACTCTAGACGGACAAAACTCATGTTCTTGTCAAACTTCTGATAATACATCTGACACTCATTATGTTCATGTCTGATGATCTTTACTATCTTTTGATCCTTGGAAGTAAACACGTAAGCGGTGCCATCCTCTGGATCTTCGCCCAAAGAGCGTATCACTCCACAAAGCTTGTCATAACCTCCACGCATATCCTGATAGTTGGGAATATACTTATATTTTACGGCACCATTTAAGCTAAACATAAGGCTTGAAGTTTAGAGATGAAACTTTGAAGACCAGAATAGCTCAAATTATGATGCTCTATCTTCATACCATTGCTAAGTCCAAGATTGACATACTTGATGACAACGGCATCCTCGGTCGGAGCTGGAGATAAACCGGCTGAAGGATTACCCTGTTTGGATGGTGTTGGAACTGCACTTGTTGAATCTGGCGCACCTGCAACAACACACTCCACAACATTTGGAGCCTGGAACTTCTTCTTGTACCACTTTTCAAATACATGATAAGGAACTCCATTGGATTCGAAAAATTGATTTACCGAAATGCCTGCTGGTACCGCCTCCGCTTTATAGCGTTGCCACAGGCTTTCAAGATCTTTACTACTTATTGCCATACTTATAACATTTAATGTTAAACATGGCGCAAAGGTAGCACTTATTGTTCAAACCGCCAAAATAGGGGTTGGATGCTTACATTTATTAATTGAATCTATCCCACTATAAAATTCATATACCTCTTTGAGCTTATCTTTTTCTATTTCATCATTAAGGGAATGCAGTAAAACATTCAAATGTTCAAAGAAATCCTTTATTCTATATTTTTCGCCTTCCTCCAAATCAATAGCAGCTGAATGAGCTATATTTTCTGGTACATCATAATAATTGTCATGATTCTTATAAAAATAAATTTGCTTTTCATAAACATCCCATATCTTATTATGAAATGTATGTTTGAGCATAATGTAACATACTATTTCTTGAATTACAGATAGAACTCCTTTTAAGTTTTTACCCTTTATGACAATCATCTGTCTTGAAGCATCATCAATTTTCAAAAGACTCTCTAAAGAAAACCAACTAAATAATAAAATATCTTCATTTTTTTCAGACTGATTTGCCTTATAAAGCCAATGCATGGAATTTTGAATTTGAATATTCTTATTCATATCAAAACTTACAAAATGACTTGCTATCCATTCCAAATCTGCTTTAGATTGTTCTGCATCAAATGATTCTAAATAGGAAAATTCCGGCTGACGATCAGCATATCGAGGATCATTACCCTCCATACATGTAGACTGTCCTATCTCTTTTCCTTCTTTAATCAACACAAACTCATTTTGCATGATACCAACAGGATTTTTCTTGTTCAATCCCAAATTGATAAAATCCAAGATTTTTAGTAATTTCTCCTTAGATCTATTCTTGGAAGAATTAAATGCTAAATGCTTAATCGGCACTGCTGCATTTAAATATTTATATTCAGGATCTACTTCTTCAATCTTTGATAGACTGTCTTTGTCTGAGATATATTTCCTTGAACGTGGTGAATAGATACAAACATCACCAATCTGTACATTAATATCACCTTTAATATTACTTAATCTCATCAATGCGATAGCATCTTCCTCCGTACGATGAAAGTGTTCATATAAACTTTCAAGTTTTTCCTTTATGGAACGGTGTTGAATATAATCAGAAACAGCTTCATGATACAATTCTTCAGATTCGAAATCATTTATATTCATACCTTTATATTCATTTGGCACATGCAGTACTGTTCCCCCACATCCAAGAAATACATTTGGAACAGCTAAAGGCAAAGAATCTATATCTTCCAATTCATAACCTTTAGCTATAAATTCAGATACTATCAACTTTGTTACATATATCAAAGAAGACTTGTTTTCACTAGTTAAGCCTGTATCAGAATTCAAAATTCGCGCCAATTCTTCTAATAAAGAATCATGATAACTACTATTATCTAATATATCTAATGCTTTATTGCATAAATTCAATACGATTTCACAACTTTGTTCTGATAGCTGAGAAGCTAAGATAGTAGAAATTATTGGATGACATAAGCCTGTAAATGCCCTATCATTTTTGTCAAATTCTGATAAACGAAAGAGAAAGTATTTGGCATTATCTTGGTTTTTCAACCTATTACCCTTTATTTCCAAAATGATATCTTCAAGTACATATCTAGGACTGTCGAGTGCAACATCTATGTTAGATTTAGACTGAAGCTGAGAAATTATGCTTCTCCAATAATGAGTCCAATAATCATATAATGTCGTGATTGGCAAGCCTAAGATTTCACGTATATTCTCTTTCATATGAAATATAATTATCGATTGTTACCTAACACATACCGAAATCTTTACAACAACTTTCCGTTCCCCTTTATTGGTGGCAGGAACCCATTTCTTGAAGAAAAGATGTAACCTACTTGATGTGCACAGAACCGCTGCACAATAAGAGTGGCGGACCATCTAAGGTCTTCGACATATTGTGCGGGATGGGACCGCCATGCTATAAGTCATTCTTTGTTCTCCTTATTATTCTTCATAAAATTCTCTACCCTTTTCCTTACAAATGAAGTTTGCTTTCTATAAGCAAATAAGAAAAGAACCAAAAGAGAAACTATCAACACCAATGGTTCGTCTTTCAAGAACAGACACCAATCGAAAGATATATTTTTGTATATATATCCCATAACAGCTATAAACATTACAGAGATATAGGAACGGTAAACATTATTCTCTTGACTAAGAACTGTCAATTTAGGATCGTTTTTTTCTGCTTTTAAAAACTCTGGATAAGGTGCAAACTTAATCCAACATATTTTCTTCAATATTGGCTCTATAATAAGAGAACCAACACGACTATTAACCATTCCCACGAAATAGAAAACAATACCCGCTTGATAATAATCTGTAGGTATCAAATCATAACCAACTAGATTCTTCAAGATGATACACAAGACTGTACCTGGTAATATATTTGTAAGAAAGTTATATTGCGATAGCTTATCAAATATAAGTTTTATAATATCCATTTTACACAACTAATGTTCCTGTATAATAATAAATAACGTTTCCGTCTTCATCTTCAATATTTTCCTTGCCATTTTTTGAATAAAGACAAATGGGTTTATTACTTATCTCATTTGTTGTATAAATATGAACCTCATTTTCTTCATTTACAAAAGCAATATCTCCTGCAGTATTTTGTGTTATGGTCATTTGTGAATCCCCATAGTCTATATGTTCAGAAGGAGCATTGCCAATAATGATCAACTTGGGCGATAATGCCTTTAGTAAATCTACAGGTAATGCGCCTGATTTTCTTCCATGATGTGGTTGAAACAAGATATCGACTTGCGGGATTTCATCCTTACACGTATCATAGTATTCTTGTTGCATATCTGTCTCAAGGTCTCCCATCCACATAAACTTTGCGCCATTCTCAACTTTATAAGTCAAGATGCAACATATATTATTAGGACTTTCTCCTTTGGTTACATTTTGTAGCTCTTCTTTAAACTTTTCATTTGTGACTATCGGCCAAAGAAATTCTAAACCAGAGCTTCCATTATCATCATTAGTTTGATTCAGCCAAGCTCTTTTTATCCCTTTATTAATTGGGAAGTTTTTTGTTTTCTTCAGTTCTATATATTTTGAAAGACTTGGATCATTCTTATCTGCTGGAATATTATTTTCCACAGCATAAAAATTTGTGATGGACCATTTCTTATCTAACTCTTCTATACCTAAAATATGATCGTTGTCAGGATGAGTAGATATAAATCTGCAAATTCTGTCACTTGATACTTCAACGATTTCATTAATTATCTCTTCTTTTCTACAACTTGCATCATTACCATCTTTAAGATAGCAATCAATGACCGTAAAATTGTTAGAATTGTGTTGAATATAAAACGTATCTCCACGTAATTCACCACAAGGAAATGAAAAAGATTTAACTATAGACATAAGCAATATTATTTAAAAATACATTAATTCAATTGATTCACTATCATAGGTAGTCAAAAATATAAAAGACTTGTATCTGCTATTTTTAGTTCTTTGACAACAAAGCATTAAAGTTCTTTGCCACTGAAGGTATTTTCCATTCCTAGTTATCCCTATCCTTGTAGGTCCATCTCGGAACGAATGGTTCATCAAGATCAATTAACCTACATTGAGTACCAGCGCAGATTTCCATCGCCTCTACCATTGTTTCATCATAATCACGGAATAGACATCGTAAAGAGTATTTACGAGGGATAACTTTTCCTTCTTCTGACAAGAATTTGAAAATATCCATATCGACACCATCCTTTGAGTAGATAATGAAAGCACCAAGCAATGTATCATGTACACATCCTGTAAGCTGGCTGAGAGAACCTGGGGTTACCAAAGACGTCAAACGTTTTATATCATTATCTATAGCTTCTTTTGTAGCACCTTTCTTTTTTAACTCAACAGCTAACAGGTTTCCCTCATAACCTCTGCTTTGAATAAGCAAATCGCTCACCATGTATTTGGGACGTTTCAGACTATCCTCATAGTATTTCATATCTCCATTACCCATTCTGTTATACTCAACATCTGCATAATAGGACGTGAAAAATGAGGTTCTGTTCTTTGCATCGTATTCTCTCATTATATTCTCCATATGATGAGCTAACCTTGCACAGATATTCCTTTCAGAAACATCAAATCTTATATTACTAAAATCCTCTTTATACAACTTGCATATCGAAGGAATCAATATTTGATTTTGAACAATATCTTTTAATTCATTATCATCCATATTACTAATGCTAAAGGTACTTTTGCTCTTCTATCACTAGTTTGTTCAATACCGGTAAGAGCTTTTCTATCTTGCGGCACTTCACCTTATTATAATAGAAGTCTATATCATCGAGGAGGTCATAAGTCTGGTCTTCGGGCATATCACTACCATAACCGCCAGCAACGATTGTTATGGCGGCTAGCTTGCGAGCATCTAAATGGGTATGGAAGTCATACGTACTTCGAAGTAGCATAGGAAGAGCATTGTACATGATGTTACAATAGTGCAGCAAGTCTTTGAAGTCTTCAGATTCCGTCAAGTAGGCTTCAAGCATCTCTTCCTGATATTGGCGGAGAAGCAGGAAGTACTTTTCCTTGCCTACCTTACCTTTTATGTTTTGGGTCATTACCCAGAACAGGGCATGGGATAGGACAATTTTATCTTCTGAAGGGTGATAATAGAAGAGGTCGTCTTTAGGACTATTACTCTTAGCCCATTGTTCTTCTAACTTACCGAGCATTTCCTTTCTAAAGGAATTTCTTTCTTCTTTATTCATTGGTATATTGTTATTTTATTTTGTTTCTTCGCCCCAAACTGCAACCAATCTATCTTTCCAGAGTTTCAGAGGACAGTGGGAATTGAGTTCTACATATAGTTTATTGACAGCATCTAGGAACTTGTCTAGACCTAACTCTACCAACGGATGGAAAGGAAGGTAAGTTGGAGCGAGATTGCGATAATCTACGTTCTCGATATCCATTCCTAAGTCCATGGTTTGACCGGCATTGGCTGACATAATAAATATATCATCGGGATGCTCGCTTTGCCATATCTGAACAAAAGTTGGGCACGGACGCTTCATTATACCAAAGAAATGCTCCTGGTCTTTGATGCTTGAAAGATGCAAAAAGTAATCACCCCAATCGGCATAAAGAGTAACGGAGTTTTCTCCGCCCAACATCAAATAGACATGGGCATAGTAGGTTTTGCCGGATGGTGTCTTGGTCTTGTAAATGATCTCGACATCGTCTTTATGATAGACGAGGGTGCGGGAGCTACCTAAAAAGAAGGTTGCTCCTGGCTTTGTTGAGAAATAAGATTTCATGATTTTGTATTTTGTTCCTCATTGCAGTATCGCTCTGCACTTGTCGTCGCTCGAATGAGGAATATTATTTTTATTCTACTTTTGATAGGATTACCTCAGGTGAGGTGCCCATCAGGGTTATGGCGGAAATCTTATGACCGCCATTGGCATTTAATGAATGACCACAATGATAGAGGCTATCATCTATAATAAGCCAGCGGTCATGGGACTCGTTTCGCCATTTTCGGATGTCTATATGATTGTTGGGGAAGGGTTAGCGATGAAACATAGCCATCTATGATGATTACTCGATTATTGGCAGAACGAACCAGGTTCTCTAAAGCAACTCTTGCTGTATAGAAATCACCTTCGAAGAAGACCATTTCTGCAGGAGGGGTCGAAGTCCGAATAAAGAAATCAAGCTGCTGTTGCTGCTTAGCCTGGGTATCCTTTATTCGTTGCATCTCATCATGCTGCAACATAAGTTTGCAGTCAATACGTTGCTCCATTTGAAGTATCTGCTGATGTACTGCATATCCACGAAGAAGATATTCCTTCAAAACATTGTTTGCCCATTGACGAAAGCGAATACCTTGATGACTATTTACACGAAAGCCGACTGATATAATCATATCAAGATTATAGTAATCCATATTACGTGTAACCATACGATTGCCTTCTTTTCTAACTGTTCGGAATTTCCGAACAGTTGCTGCCTGCATCAATTCTCCTTGCTGATAAATATTAGTAATGTGCTCACTAATATTAGCTTTACTAGAACCAAAAAGTTCAACCATTTGAGCTTGCGTAAGCCATACCGTATCTTCTTCTATTTTTACTTGAAGAGAAATGCTTTCATCTGGTTGGTAAAGTACTATCTGAGAGTCATCAGTAGTTGCCTGTATTTTGTTATTGTCGTTTGCCATAATCATACGTTTTTATTGCTAATATAGCGACAAAAGTACGATTTAATTTCGTAATCACCAAGGAATTAAGAGAAAAAATGCATTTATTAACCTATACTTGGCTTAGGGCTAAACATTACAACACACAAAATGATTCTGCTTCCTTACCGGTTCTGCGGCGATAGTCATCACGCATACGCTTTTCCATTTGTGCTATGTATTCTGCCTTTCGCTCCCTAGAAGCCTTGAAGCGACGTATAAAATCAGCTTTTTTTTCTTCTATGTTCATAACGTAATCTCCTTATTAATTATTGTATTTTTTCGACTCCCCTGTCCCCCTCTTGCGAAGAGGGGGGGCTTACCCTATACCCAAGCCCTAAATCCCTACCATAGGGATTAGGGATGTAACCGCCCTCCGGTGCTCGGAACCGCTACGCTATAGGGTTGGCGGACCAATCAAAGGTCTCGCCATGTTGTGCGGGATGGGACCGCCTGAGGACGGCAAAAAATATAAGTTTTTTTATTACTCCGACAGATACCTAACTATCCAAGGTTTCAACTCAGGAATGTCTACTTCTATCGTATCCCATAGACTTTCGGGGTCTATGGTATAATAGCCATGCACAAGGACATGTCGCATCCGTTCTATCTGACGCCAATTTACATCAGAATGAGAATCACGAAATTCTGTTGAAAGCATATAGACAGCCTCGCCTATTACTTCCACCAATTTGGTAAAGCCATAAAAGATGAGCTTATTCTTCTTGATATCTTCAAAAGTATATTGAGCATGAAACTCCTCTATACTTTCTATCGCTTCAAGAATATGCTCTAACCTTCCCCTATCTCTAACTTTTTCTCTCATAAATCAAGAATTTATCTTGGTTGGCTGTTTCTTGAGCAAAAGGGAGGAGACGATTAGCCTCTACTATATCCACCTTGCGATGAAGCAAGTCTTCCAAATTCAACATAATACCTGCTATTTTCATCAGAGAAATTCGATTATGCTGACGATCATACTCTACAAGAATGTCTATGTCACTATCAGTAGTTTCTTCTCCTCGTGAGCATGAACCAAAGAGCCAAGCCTTTGTTATTGGCTGGCTACCAAAGAAATCTTTTATCTTTGGAATCATATTTTGTACATTCTTACTAATCATAACAGCGTAATTTTATTGGTTTTAATGAAGTTTATACCCCATTTCTCTGTTTTTTATGCAAATATAGGCTTTTTCTGTGAAACTACCAAATTTTTGGAGGAGTTTTTTCAACTCAATGTATTTCACCAATACTGCGTCTCTACTATATCACAAGTAGTTACATCTATTCGTTTTTTGAAAAAAGCTAGTATGGAAGTCGTACGTACTTCGAAGTAGCATAGGAAGAGCATTGTACATGATGTTACAATAGTGCAAGAGGTCTTTGAAATCTGACGATTCCGTCAAGTAAGCTTCCAGCATCTCTTCCTGATATTGGCGGAGAAGCAATAGGTACTTTTCCTTTCCTACCTTACCTTTTATGTTTTGGGGCATTACCCAGAATAGGGAATGAGATAAGACTATTTTATCTTCAGAAGGGTGGTAATAGAAGAGATCGTCTTCAGGGCGATTATTCTTAGCCCATTGTTCTTCTAACTTACCTAACATTTCCTTTCGAAAGGTATTTCTTTCTTCTTTATTCATAATTATCTTAGTCTTGTATTTTTTCGACTCCCCTGTCCCCCTCTTGCGAAGAGGGGGTCCTTACCCTATACCCAAGCCCTAAATCCCTACCATAGGGATTAGGGATGTAACCGCCCTCCGGTGCTCAGAATCGCTACGCTCTAAGGTTGGCGGACCAAAGCGGCCTACGCCATATTGTGCGGGATGGGACCGCCTGACTGTTATGGAGATCAGCGCTTACGTCCTTTACCGAATAATTCAGAATGCGAACCTAAACGAACTAATTCTATTGCATTATTGTTCTTATCAAACCAAATCAAAAGTGTATCATTTTCTATATGGCATTCCATATAGTTCTTCCAGTTGCCTTTCAAAGAATGAGGATTATATTCTTCCGGTATCTGATTGCCTTCTGCCAAAAGCTTAACTATCCCCATAAGCGTTTCTACAAATTCTTTATCATTCTTAAAACGCTTATAATCTTTCTTGAACTGCGAGGTCTTTCGAATTTCTTTCATAAACCCTATTCCTCCATTGATGCCATGAAACTTTCTAAGCTATCTACTCGAACTACTCCCGCATCATGACCACTCTCAGCCTCTTTCATTGCTGCCAAAGTTTCTGCGTTTGGAACATCTTCCAAAGCAGCACTCCTTGAAACTGGGGAGTCTGAAACTATTTTAACGCCTCTCATAAGAGAGAGGACATTCTTTAATTGCTCCAACAAAGATGGACTATCTATCTGTAATGTTAACTGTGCCATAACTTCTATATTTAATTCGCAGCAAAGATAAGGGTTTTCTGTGAAACCACCAAATTTTTGGGGGAGTTTTTGCTTCATATCCTAATGTCTCACACATCATCCAAATTAACATCCGACAAGTCTGCTCCAATAATCGTCACTCGATTGTTGTATTTGCGTATCTCATGCCCATCTTTTATTTGCCTGGTGTAGCGATTGGCATCCAACTGGAGGCAACGACACACATTGCGACTTGTAGTTTCCATGTTCTTGTCGATAATGATGATTTGTGCATCGTGGTTCTCTCGCAACATATCACAGAAATAGTTGTCGGCAGAAGAGAATGAATAGCCAAGAATGATGATCTTACTTGCACGCAGCACCATCTGAGAAGCATGATACCATGTATCAATGTAATGCTTGGATATGACAGGGCGCAACTTTAATGGTGGCAAAACACCATGACCACTGAGCAGGAAACGAGACTCATTGACCTTTTCAGGAATCTGAAGATTCTCTTTCCGAAAGCGAAGATTGTGGGTCATCGGGACTTGCCTGAGACTACTCCCAAAGAGTGTCCGTGTCTGGATGCTGGAAGCTGGGCTGCTCGACACCGCCTTGATTAACTCTTATAACTCCTTTTGACTGGCATTGCTAGCTAAAAGGAGTTTTTTCTTACTGTTAAAGAAAGGTATCTTCGAAAACCTATCTTCTAAACAGAAGAAAGAAAAAAATACATACTGCTATCGAATATTTATTTATATTCCTTTGCCAAGATACATATTATATTTATCAAATTAATCTATATACTGAAGTTTTATTATAAATGAGGAATGTAAAGCCACACCAATAGCATCTATTTGTTAAAGAACTCCAGTTTCACCATTTCAATCTCAATGGTAGCACCGCAGATGTTTCGGATTTCATCACCTATAATGGCTTTCTTACCTTGAATACGCTGCACATAGGCTACAACTCCAACAAGTTCTCCGTCTATAATACGCACTTTGTCACCCTTTTTGATAGGGTGGTTCTGTATATCAGCCTTGCCAGTCATTACAATTCTGCGAAAATTGTCGAATATGGTATCAGGGATAGCATATGGGGCACTTTTGCCTGGTTCCGAAAGCATCTTATAGACATCGTCCCGAAAGCGGATTTCATTAAGTTTTTTGTCCTCAACTCTCACAAAGACAAAGGTGGTAAGAAAGACAGCCTCACGGACAACACGTTTACCTCGGCTGTTTATCATGATACGTCTTTCCAAAGGAAGCCAAGTCTCCAAGGCGTTTTTTTTATCCTTGAAGTTTTGTTCAATAAGAAGCTTGAATTTTTTCTCGTAGTTCACCCTTACACAAGCCACATACCAGTGCATCGGTTCTGTTGCTACGAAACCATTTTCCGCTACATATCCTTCGCTTTTTTCCACGGCTTCGCCGTCGTCCCCTGCAATAGTGGACGTAACCTGTGATTGTATATTTGTCTCTTTCATCATGCGAATCAAGTTCGTTTTTTGATGTCGATCATCTGAATCTCTATATAAGAGATACAGAAAACCGAAAAACATTCTTTCAATCAATGACTTAGAAGATTGTGTACGAAAAGGATAGTAAAAAAATGTTGATTTTCGTAGAATGATATTAATTTTTTAACACACATAATTTGCTAGTTTCCAACAATTTTCGTATTTTTGCAAGGAGATTCTGTGTCTCTTATATAAAGATTCAGAAAAATTGGTTCATTTTGGTTCATTTTACAAAATCCCTTTTTTTATTCTTTTTGCAGCTTATAGGGCTGCCAGTATCTTGGCGTTGGCATCATCAACTTCAGAGCTTTTGATGGAATTGAGATAGATTTGTGTGGTGGTTTCAGAATGATGCCCCAATGCCTCGCTGATGACGGAGATAGAGATATCATTGTCTCTTGCCGTCGTTGCCCAGGAATGACGGGCGACATAGAGGGTAAGCTTACCCTTGACACCGATCTTAGCACCTAACTTTCTGAGATGGTAAGAGATACGCGCTTCCGCATTGTGATATAGGTGCACCTCTTTCTGCTTTTTGTCAATAGTTTTATCCTGTCTTGTGTTTCCATCATCAACCAGGAAAGGGAATAGATAAGGTGAGGTGACGGTCTGCACCTGATACTTTTCCAACAACTCCTGCATATCATCCTCCCATCGGATGGTGAGACGCTGCCCTGTCTTTCTTCTTGTATAATGGAGAAAACCGTCCTTGAGGTCGGATTTGCGGAGATGAGCCAGGTCAATGAATGAGATACCTCGCAGATAGAAACTCATCAGGAATGTATCTCTTGCCATCTCTTCTTTGGGAGTGAGTTCCTTGACCGAATGCAGACGCTTGATTTGGCTGACATCCTCTGTAGGTATGGCTCTCTTGCGGGTTGGGGCAATACCGGTATAGACTTCCCTGAAGGGATGCTGCTGTGGCGTCAGTCTCTTTGCCACGGCTTTGTTATAGGTGGCACGGAGGATGCGGAGATAGAAGGAACTGGTGTTTTTGCATACCTCCGCCGTATGATGCAGATATGCCTCATACGAGCGCATCACGTCTGCATCTATCTCACTCAGGGCAATATCCCTGTTGTCCCGGTATCGCTTAAAGCTGTTGAGGGTTGCCTTATAATGCAGCGAAGTGCGGTATTGCCCGTTCTTCAGCAACAGGACGATAAGGAGGTTCATGAACTGGAATAACGACTCTGATGTTTTCTTGTTTCTTGACATAATACGTATATATTTTAAAAATAATAAAAAATGATAGGGACATCTTCGTCTCTACCAAAGAAACAAAGATGCCCCTATATATAGTAAAGTATCAGAATCGATATCTTCTTGCAGGACAAGTACTTGCGAAGAGCAATGAAGCCTGTTTCGAAGGACATCGAAACAGGCTTCATTTTTTTATTCTAGAATTCTGCGTTCTTTGGTGTACGTGGGAATGGAATCACGTCGCGGATATTCTGCATACCGGTTACGAAGAGAATCAGACGCTCGAAACCGAGACCGAAACCTGCGTGTGGGCATGAACCATACTTACGGGTATCGAGATACCAGTTCATATCCTTCATAGGGATGTTGCGAGCCTCAATCTCACCCATCAGCTTGTCATAGCTCTCCTCACGGACAGAACCACCGATAATCTCACCAATCTGCGGGAACAGTACATCGGTACCCTGAACGGTCTGACCGCTCTTGCCACCGAAACCACTCTCCTCCTCGTCTATCTTCATATAGAATGCCTTGATTGCCTTAGGATAGTTGGTCATGATAACCGGACGCTTGAAGTGCTCCTCTACGAGGAAACGCTCATGCTCTGAAGCCAGGTCATCACCCCACTCGCATGGGAACTCAAACTTCTTACCGTTGGCAATAGCCTCCTGAAGGATGCGGATACCCTCGGTATATGGAAGATGAACGAAGTCGGAATTCAATACGCCTTCCAGACGGGCAATCAGACCCTTGTCTATCATCTTGTTCAAGAAAGCAAGATCGTCCTTGCAATGCTCCAGAGCCCAACGGATACAATACTTGATGAAGTCTTCCTCCAACTCCATCAAACCGTCCATATCCAGGAAAGCAACCTCTGGCTCTACCATCCAGAACTCAGCCAGGTGGCGAGGAGTATTACTGTTCTCTGCACGGAAGGTTGGACCGAAGGTATAGATGGCGCCGAGTGCTGTAGCACCGAGCTCACCCTCCAACTGACCGGAAACGGTCAATGAAGTCTGCTTGCCGAAGAAATCATCAGAATAGTCAATCTTGCCATCCTCGGTCTTCTTCAGGTTGTAGAGGTTCTTGGTAGTTACCTGGAACATCTGACCAGCACCCTCGCAGTCGCTGGCTGTAATGAGCGGAGTATTGAAATAGAAATATCCATGCTCATGGAAGTAAGTGTGGATAGCCATCGCCATGTTATGGCGGATACGCATCACGGCACCAAAGGTATTGGTACGGAGACGGAGGTGAGCATACTGACGCATGTATTCGAAGCTCTGTCCCTTCTTCTGCATAGGATAGTCGCTGCCGCAGAGACCGTAAATCTCGATGCTCTCGCACTGGATTTCAACACTCTGTCCGGCGCCCTGGCTTTCTACCAGCGTACCTACGGCGCTGATACAAGCACCAGTAGTAATCTGACGGAGCTGATTCTCATCGACCTTAGATGGGTCGACTACTATCTGAATATTATTAATAGTAGAACCATCGTTAAGAGCGATAAAATCGACTGCTTTGCTACTACGATGGGTACGAACCCATCCCTTGACATTCACGATTGAGCCGTAGGCTGTACTCTTGAGCAAGTCTACAACTTTAGTTCTTTTTACTTTTTCCATTGTTTATTACTCTGTTTTATTCAAAAGCACCCATGCGGAGCATGTCTACCTCCTTCTCAGTAAGGAAGCGCCAGTCACCGCGACGGAGATTTTTCTTAGTCAAACCTGCGAACTGTACACGGTCGAGCTTGGTAACACGATAGCCGAGACTCTCGAAGATACGGCGCACGATACGGTTCTTGCCACTATGAATCTCGATGCCAACCTGTGCCTTGTCGCGATCATCAGCATACTCTACAGCATCTGCCTTGATCTCACCATCTTCCAAGGTGATACCCTCACGGATCTGATCCATATCGTGAGCTGTCAGGTTCTTATCGAGGTGAACGTGATAAACCTTCTTCTTCAGGAACTTAGGGTGAGTAAGCTTAGAAGCCAGGTCACCATCGTTGGTCAAGAGAAGTACACCTGTTGTATTACGGTCGAGACGGCCTACAGGATAGATACGCTCAGGACAAACATCCTTTACGAGGTCCATCACAGTCTTGCGCTGCTGAGGATCATCACTGGTTGTAACATAATCCTTTGGCTTGTTGAGCAATACGTATACCTTCTTCTCCAAAGTTACAGGAGCGTCGTGGAACTTCACCTCATCGGTACGAAGAATCTTGGTACCCAACTCGGTAACTACCTCACCATTGACAGTTACCAGACCAGCCTGGATGAACTCATCAGCCTCACGGCGAGAGCAAACACCAGCATTGGCGAGGAACTTGTTCAAGCGCAATGGCTCTGTTGGGTCGATGTTCTCCTCCTTATATTCGATACGCTTCTTCATGCTATACTTAGCATTTGGATCGTAACCAGGAGTGTGCTGACGGAAACCGCCACCACGGTTGTTGCCATAGCCACCACCCTGTGGACGGCCATAACCGCCACGGTTGTTGCCATAGCCACCACCCTGTGGACGACCATAGCCACCACCACGGTTGTTGCCATAGCCGCCACCCTGTGGACGACCATAACCACCACGGTTGCCATAACCACCCTGCTGAGAACGAGACTGGTAGCCGCCCTGCTGACGTGGCTGGTAGCCACCCTGCTGACGAGGCTGATAACCACCCTGCTCATCATTATTGTTGTAACGAGGACGATAGCCACCCTGCTGAGGACGAGACTGATAGCCTCCCTGCTGACGTGGCTGGTAGCCACCACGGTTGCTGTTACCATAACCACCACGGCTCTGGTAGCTGCTGCGCTGTGGACGCTCGCTGCTGCCTGTACTCTGCAAGCCAGCACCGAAACCTTCAGGACGGAAACCGCCTTCGCTGTTACTGCTACTTCTGTCGCTGCTGTATGCGCGATGTGAATTGATACGAGGACGCTGTGTGCGACCTACTGGTCGATAACTCTTCTGATAACCACCTGCTGGGTTGTAGCCCTCACGGGTTCTCTCATTCTCAGAAGACTGATCTTGAGGTTTGTTTTCAAATTCTGAATCCATTTTCTTAAAATACTTAATAGCCTCACGGCTGGGTTAATAAATCTAATTTTTACTTTTATATATATGTACTAAAACTACAAAATTCCTTTGTGTATATTAGATACCTGTATAATTGCTTGGTGTGATTGCCATCAGTTCTGCCTTAACACTATCACTCACATTCAATCCCCGGATAAACTCATGAATAGTTTCCTCAGTCATGTGCTGGTTGGTACGTGTCAACGCCTTCAATGCCTCGTAAGGATGTGGATATGCCTCACGGCGAAGGATAGTCTGGATAGCCTCAGCTACAACTGCCCATGTATTATTCAAATCTTCCTGCAGTTTCTCCTCGTGAAGAATCAGTTTACGCAAGCCCTTCAATGTACTCTGGATAGCAATGACGCTATGACCGAGAGGCACACCGATGTTACGGAGTACGGTACTGTCAGTAAGGTCGCGCTGCAAGCGGCTAACCGGAAGTTTCTGTGCCAGGAACTGAAGAATGGCATTGGCTATGCCCAGGTTACCTTCACTGTTCTCATAATCGATAGGGTTCACCTTGTGAGGCATCGCACTTGAGCCTACCTCACCTGCCTTGATCTTCTGCTTGAAGTAATCCATAGAGATATACATCCAGAAGTCACGGTCTAAGTCGATGATAATGGTGTTGATACGACGGATGGCGTCAAAGATAGCGCCAAGGTAGTCATAGTTACTGATCTGTGTGGTATACTGCTCGCGTTCCAAACCGAGTTTTTCGCTGACAAACCTGTTACCGAATGCTTTCCAGTCATACTGTGGATAAGCTACATGGTGAGCATTGTAGTTACCGGTAGCACCACCGAACTTAGCTGTAATCTTGCAAGTCTTGAGCGAATTAAGCTGCTCGGTAAGACGGTAAACATAAACCATGATTTCCTTGCCCAGGCGGGTAGGTGAAGCAGGCTGTCCGTGAGTCTTAGCCAGCATAGGCACATCCTTCCACTCATCAGCATAAGTCTGGAGCTGTGCAATCAGCTCTTCAACCTGCGGATAGAAGCACTCTTCCAAAGCCTCTTTTACAGAGAGAGGCACACTTGTGTTGTTGATGTCCTGAGAGGTCAAACCAAAATGGATAAACTCCTTGTAAGCATCCAAGCCTCCGATCTTATCGAATTCTTCCTTGATAAAATACTCTACAGCCTTTACATCGTGATTGGTAATCTTCTCGATGTCTTTTACGCGCTGTGCTTCATTTTCGTCAAAATTACGATAAATGTCACGCAGACGTTCGAACAGCGACTTGTCGAAAGAAGCAAGCTGTGGCAAAGGTAACTCGCATAGAGTGATGAAGTATTCAATCTCTACGCGTACACGATAACGAATGAGAGCATACTCTGAGAAGTAGTTAGCGAGCTGCTCTGTTTTTCCCCTATAACGACCATCAATTGGTGATATGGCAGTCAATAAATCTAAATTCATAACAATACGTATTATATATAGGGTGCAAAATTAATGAATTATCGTGAGAAAACAGAGAAAATAGTGATAAATAAATTTAAAAGCATAAAAAAAGGCCTCTCAACATTTGTTGAAAGACCTTCACCATTGTGGGCGTTGACGGATTCGAACCGCCGACCCTCTGCTTGTAAGGCAGATGCTCTAAACCAGCTGAGCTAAACGCCCTCTAAAAAAGTCCCTGCAACCACTAAAGTGAATCACAGGGAACACCCCCGTGGGCGCTGACGGATTCGAACCGCCGACCCTCTGCTTGTAAGGCAGATGCTCTAAACCAGCTGAGCTAAGCGCCCTTACTTTTCGTAAGCGGTTGCAAAGGTACGACTATTTTTTGGTTCCACCAAATTTTTCAGCAACTTTTTTCGTTTTTTCTTCAAAAAAGTGCATTTTCTGGTGTTTCTCCTCAATTTTCAGGGTAAAACGGTCAGTTTTTGCATTTCAATTGCCAAAAACAGCCAACCAAGAGAAAGCACTTACGACGGGACTGCAAAACCTCTTTCACCCCCAAAAGGTACTTATTGAGAAAGAAAAGTTCTTTTTAAGAAATTCAAAGAAACAAAAAGGCATTCTTCACGAGGAAGAATGCCCTATTCTATTTTTATACCTTATATTATATATACTGTATAATTACTCACCAACCTGAACAGTTGCACGACGGTTGTAAGAAGCAGGAGTCAAATCCTTAACACCACCGTTAGCCTTAACTACGATGTTCTCCTTAGCAACACCCAACTTAACGAGTTCATCAGCTACCTTCTCAGCACGAGCCTTAGAAATCTTCTGGTTAACAGCTGCAGAACCTGTAGCGCTGTCAGCATAACCGTTAACTACCAACTTAGCGTTGTTGTCCTTAGCATACTGAGCGAGAGCCTGTACGTTTACGAGATCCTTCTTAGAAGCAACCTTAGACTTGCCGATGTTGAAGAATACAGAAACTGGAGTAGCAACATACTCCTTAACTGCCTTTTCCCCTACAGACTTCTGGTTGTTCAAGAGATTCTTCAAACGGTCGTTCTCTGCATTAGCATCGTTCAACTTAGCATTGAGAGCGTCGAGTTCTGACTGATGAAGAGCGTTGATAGCGTCAACATCTGGAACCTTGTTCCAAGTAGCCTTACCCAAGTTGTATGTAACACCGACCTCAACATTCAAAGAACGGTCGCGTCTTGCAATCACCTTGTCGAGTGAGCGAGATGTGCTAGGCTTAGCACCTGCCAATACACCTGTGTAACCATCATAGTCGCTAGCACCTACTGCATAGTTTACATCGAGGTTGACAGCCCACTTGTTATTGATCTTGAACTCGTTCAAGAGACCAACACCAACTACAGGAGCATAGCAGTTAGCGCTCATGTTACGGTTAATACCAAAACCTGCATAAGGGATGCAATCCCAAACACGAGCCTCGTTGTAGCCACACAACATATTGCTAACATTGAACAAAACCTGCTCATTCAAAGTCCAATACTTATTTGCATTTGTTGACTTATCCTCAGAAACTACTGTACGGCCCCAAACGCCATTGAACTTGGTACGGAGACCGAGACCTGGTGTGAACCACTTACCTACAGCAACAGAGAAACCGAGATTGTTTCTGAAACCCTTGAGTGGGCTCTTAGAGAAACCATTGCCCTCTTCCTGGTTGCCCCAGAATGCAGAACCAGCAACGTTTGCCTGAACAAACCAATTGCTCCAGAACGAATTTGTTGCAACACTATACTTCTCAGTAGTTGCTGCATCCTGAGCCATACTGCCCATTGTTACGCTAGCCAATGCTAGCACTGCTAATAACTTTTTCATAACTTTATAATTTAAAAATCAATTTATATATATACCTTCTGAATGACGGAGCAAAGATAATACTATTTTTTGAAATAACCTTCATTTTCTAAAAAAAAAAGCATTTTTCGTTAACTTTTTTAAGTAAAACAGGATTTTTCCCCGCTTTTAACCTAAAAGATGCTCAATTTCCTGCTGACGGAGGATACAAAGTACCGACTTTCCGTCGGGCGTATAATTGACATTCTGGCAGGCAAACAGATCATTCACCAGCCCCTCCATCTCTTCATTACTCAATATCTGCCCCTGAGGTATTGCAGCCTGGCGAGCCAGACTCAAAGCCAAAGTCTGATTGATTTCATCAATGGCTGATACGCCCTTTTCTACTGCAGAAGAAACCATGTCCTGTACCAGTTTAAGAGGATTCAATCCTTCAAGTCCGCCAGGAACTGAATTAACGGCATAGCTTCCGCCTCCAAGATCTTCCAGTTCAAAGCCCATCGATTCCATTTCAGGCAGGATCTTTTCAAAGATTACCTTCTCAGACATCGGGAACTGCACAACCTCAGGAAAGAGGACTTTCTGTGAATGAAAGGTCCGGTCAGCCAACTGGCGCAAATACTGTTCGAACAAGACACGCACATGGGCACGATGCTGGTCGATAATCATCAATCCCGATTTTACCGCAGTCATGATATACTTACCTTTATACTGATAATGGGCTGGCGATTTCTCTGCAATGATACTGTCTGGCGTATTATCCTGACTAGAATCATCGGGAAACACCATGGTCTGCTCCATCCCCTGCACATCATCCTGATCTTTGAGTCCTTCATAAAGCTGTTCCCATTTTTCATCCACCTGAGGCTTTGACTTAGGAACAGAGAAGCCTGCTCCCATAGGAACTGCTCCCGTGGAAGAGGAAGACTTGAACGGATTATAACCAGGATTCAAACTGATCTTCGGTGCCGCAGCAGCAGTGCTCATCTCCGGATTATAAACAGGGATGTCCGGTTTATCCTCTGTATCGAAATCAATGGTAGGTACATCATTGAACATACCGATGGACTCCTTGACCGAAGCCGAGAGGATTTGCCAGATAGCCTGCTCATTCTCGAATTTGATTTCAGTCTTCGTAGGATGGATATTCACATCAATATCCTTCGGATCTACATCAAAATACAGAAAGTAAGGCACCTGTTCACCCTGAGGAACCAGACGGTCATAAGCAGCCATCACAGCCTTATTGAAATAAGGATGTTTCATGTATCTCCCGTTGACAAAGAAGAACTGATGCACACCTTTCTTTCTGGCAGATTCCGGTTTGCCCACAAATCCAGACACCTTACACATAGTGGTTTCTACATTTACCGGAAGGAGTTCCTGATTGAAACGCTTGCCGAAGACATCGAGAATGCGCTGACGCAAATTAGCGGCACGCAAATTGAATACTTCGGTACCATTGCTATGTAAAGTAAAGGTGATTTGAGGATTTACCAATGCAATCCGCTCGAAAGCCGTCAGAATATTGTTCAACTCTGTAGAATTGGACTTCAGGAACTTCCTTCGCGCGGGTACATTATAAAAGATATTGCTGACAGAGAAGATACTTCCCACAGCACAGGAGCATGGCTCCTGTTTCTCATATCGGGAACCAGAAATCTGTATCAGGGTTCCTATCTCGTCGGTAGCCTGTCGTGACTTCAGTTCTACCTGAGCCACAGCAGCTATAGACGCCAAAGCTTCGCCACGGAATCCCATGGTGCGAAGTGCAAACAAATCATCAGCCTTACGGATTTTGGAAGTAGAATGACGTTCGAAAGCCAAACGAGCATCTGTCTCGGACATACCTTTTCCATCATCTATCACCTGGATGTTGGTACGGCCAGCATCGGTAACTGTGACATGGATATTCCTGGCACCCGCATCGACTGCATTTTCGACCAGCTCCTTGATAACTGAAGCCGGACGCTGTATAACCTCACCTGCTGCTATCTGATTGGCAACAGAATCGGGTAAAAGTTGAATAATATCACTCATCTCTAAATATTAATCATATAAGAAAATGATGCTTCATTATAATCAATCAGTCAGTTTCTGAAGTGGAGCTTCATGACGCTTAATGTTCTTGAGTTCGGAGCCCTTGGATTTACCACGCCATACAAAGATATCATTCTTATCTTTAGGACGCAAGTCCTCGAACCAGGCAAAATTGTTAAGTTTATATTTTGCCGGCGGAATCTGCGTCATAGGATACATGGTAGATGTAAACTTATTGGTCCAGATTTTCTCCATCTTCCTGCCCGGTCCCATATACATGCGCATGGTATCGGTCTCCAGATAATTCAAGCCAATGAGCGAACTGTCCTTATCATCCGTCATATAATAGATGGTCTGTACATTACCGATAGACTCTCCTTGTTTTATCTCACCTTTTTCAAAGTAAGATTTCATCTCAGAAGAACTGATCTGATTGAAATGAACACTATCCGGCATCTGCTCTACAGACAGCGCCTGTCCGATGACATGGGCAAAACGAACGGTAGAATCATTCATGAAGACCAGAATCTTCTCGCCCAGCAACTGACGGTTTCCATTCCAGACGATAGGATCCTTATACATGGTCATGCAGGAATCCTGAGAATTGAAAACCAGGGAATCGCAGATGGCCTGCATATCCAGGCGATAGGCACGGACCTTAGGATAAGCATGCACCTTACGGTATACCGAATCGGTATTGATATGGAAGGTATTGATACGCATGGTATCAGAATGAACCCAAAGGGTATCTTTCTGCGAATAGTCGATCGCTACAGGATTGCGGGTGGCAAAGCCATTACCGGTTTTCTCGTTGTAACGCAGATAATTGCAAGTAAGGGAATTTTTATTTTTCTTGTCTACATAAACCACATTGCCATATCCGGTACTCTCTCCATTCTTTACATAATAGAGCGTATCACCCGTAAGTGTCTTGTCTTTATCTATAACCGTAGAACGGCCGTAAAGCTGTGCTCTATCGGTCTTGGTATCATAATATCCATCTTCTGTCTTGACAACACTTGCACCTGAAACAATCTTAGAAGGTCCTACCATGTGAGCCTTTGACTTACGGACATCGTAATACAAAGTATCGGTGGTAACAACATCCTTGCCGCTGCGCAACTTGACATTATAGACAAACTTAGCCTCACGCGTTTCGGTATGATACTCACCCCAATCGGCAACCAGCTTATCCTTACCATCAATCAGCGTTCCGCCGTCAAAGAAGTTTGCCATATTATACAAGCGGTCGAAATCCAAGCTATCAGTACGCAATGTCTGCCGACGATGATGCAAGACCACATTCTTGCGTGCTCTCATCATCTGCATCTGCCCATCATACTCTGCTCTATCACAAGTGAGTGACAAGGTGTCTCCCTGCCGGTAATGAACATGTCCGAAAGCTTTCACGGAATTAGAAGCCTGATAGAAATACGCGCTGTCACAGGTAAGATGACTGCCCTGATGCAAGAAAGAGACCTTACCTTTCAATATTTGGGCATCAGGATTATTACCGAACATATCATAGTACAATTCATCTGCATGCAAAAGATATACGCGGTCACCATGAGGGCGTTTTCTGGCATGCTTCTTTGGAGCCTGCATGGCTTGCACCAGACAAAACCCAAACAGGCATAGAACCATAACCGATATGATTCTATGCCCTCTGATATGATTATTTAATCTTTTATTTATCATTTAATCCAACCTTGATATTCAAACTTACAATCCTTATAGCGATCGTTCATACGAACATAAGTCTGCTTGATTTTATTGACTACCCAATCGTGCAAGGTCTGGGCACGCTCCTTAGCCAACACTACATCCTTCATCACCTGAAAATCTTCGGTAATGGTAGCTCTATGTCCGTCAACACGGCTTACCAGTTTTACCAAAGCACAAGTGGTTTTACCCTTGGAATTCACCATCGTGAAAGGTGCAGAAACCTCACCTACCTTCATCGTATCTACCATACGGGCAACCTCGGTAGGCAGATCCTTCATCTGGAAACGGGAAGTTCTTGACTGGTCAGGAGTAACATTGGCCATCAAGCCCTTGTTGTTGCGGGTATCCTTATCATCTGACAGTGCTTCAACAGCCTGTTCAAAGGTAAATTTATTGGCACGAATATCATTACCGATAGAATCCAGACGGCTGATAGACTTATCAATCGCATCTTGAGAAACATGAGGCTTGAGCAGAATATGGCGACACTTTATCTTGTCACCACGTTTATCAATCAACTGGATGATATGGTAACCAAACTCAGACTCAACAATCTTTGAGATTTTCTTAGGATCGGTAAGATTGAATGCTACATTTGCAAACGCAGGATCCAACATACCTCTACCGATATAATCCATCTCGCCACCCATACGGGCAGAACCCGGATCTTCAGAATAAAGACGAGCCAAAGTAGCAAAAGAAGTCTCACCCTTATTCACACGATCAGTAAATTCACGCAACTGATTCTTCACACGGTTAATCTCCTCAAGAGGGATACGTGGCTGCATGGTAAGAATCTCAACCTCTACCTCAGTAGGAACAAAAGGGATACTGTCGGCAGGTAAATTCTTAAAGTATTTACGAACCTGAGCCGGCGACACCTTGATATCCTTCACCAGTTCCTGCTTCATCTTCTGAATCAGCTGTTGGTTTTTGAAATCATCATGCATCTGCTGGCGCATCTGGGTAATACTCTGCTTGCGGTATTCCTCCAACTTTTCACGAGAACCAATCATGGAAACCCAACTGTTGATCTGTTCGTCGATACCATTCATGACTTCTGACTCAGATACTTCGATACTATCGATAGCAGCCTGATGGAGAAAAAGTTTCTGAACGGCAATCTGCTCAGGAATAGAACAGTCTGGGTCACCAGTATATTTAATACCTTCAGCCTCAGCCTGCAAACGGGTTACCTCGACGTCTGACTTCAGAATAGCCTCATCGCCGACAACCCAAATTACCTCATCAACCACACTACCCTCATTGATTTTCTGAGAATCGGCAGCAGCTTGTTGCTTGATATTTGCAGAATCAGCCTCATGAGCCAAAGCACTACGGCTTACTCTTGTTGCACTAGCACTTATTCCTACTATCATCAGCAGGGCTATAAATGCCATTGTCATTTTATATCCAGTATTCATGTATTGTTTCTATAATATATTAATGTATATTGAGAGTGGTCAACATACTACGGAAAACCACCACTTTATATTTCTTCTTCAATTGTGCGACCCATTGTTTCTCTAACGAGTCTTGATAGTCAGCAAGTACCACATCCGGGTATTCGCCATTCCGGGGCAGATTAACCTTCATCTTCTTCAGGCGCTTCATTTCCCATTTGTATTTTTTCTTATTCTTGGCATAGAAGGCAGCCAGACCTTTTTTATCAGCAGCAGCCTTATCCCAAATATTACGCTGGCAGATTTCATTCAGCAAAAGGTTTTCTACTTCCTCCTGCTGCTGGTAGGTTCCCCGCCAATTTTCTACCTTAGCATCAGCAACATATTTTTTCTGATTACCAGCATCATGTTTATCCAGCAACTTGACGATATGATAGCCAAACTCAGACATAAACGGTCTACTAATCTCACCCTTTCGCAGAGAGAAAGCTACTTTTTCAAAAGCCTGCACAGTCTGACCTTTTGTAAACCATGCCAAAGTCCCCCCATTGACCGCAGACCCTTTATCATCAGAACACTTTTTTGCCAGGTCTGCAAAATCTGCACCATTGCAAAGTGCCTGATAAATAGAATCGATTCTTCTTTCCACCACCTCCTGTTCCTGGTAAGATGCTTTCTGTCCCAATCTCAAGAGGATATGTGCAACATGAACACTGCCTTTACCGGGCATCAACTCGCATGACCCGACATCATCATATCGCTTCAACACACGCCTGATATTAGGCAAAGTATCGAGATGAGCATCCTTAGCAGCTTGCACTTTCAGCTTATAATCAACAAAGCCATCGGTAAACACCTTGACACTTTTAGAATCAACCGTATTTCCCAAATGATTTTTCTGATAAAAGTACTCAAATTCCGACTTCTTGACAGATTGACCATCAATAATCATAACAATTGGGTCGGTATGAGCAAAAGCAATGCTCCCCGAAAGGAGCATTGCCGCTATAAGTGCATAAAACTTCATATTTCCTAATTATATTATTCAGGACGGCTATAGTTAGGAGCCTCACTGGTGATAGTGATATCATGTGGATGACTCTCCAACACACCTGCATTTGTGATACGCGCGAACTTGGCATTGTGCAAGTTCTCGATGGTTGCAGCACCGCAATATCCCATACCAGAACGCAAACCACCAATCAGCTGGTAGATGACCTCCTGAACAGTTCCCTTGTAAGGCACACGACCAGCGATACCCTCTGGAACCAATTTCTTGACATCCTTGGTATCACCCTGGAAGTAACGGTCCTTAGAACCATTCTTCTGTTCCATAGCCTCCAAAGAACCCATACCACGATAGCTCTTAAACTTACGGCCATTGAAGATAATGGTATCACCAGGACTCTCCTCGGTACCAGCAACCAAAGAACCGATCATGACGCAGCTACCACCGGCAGCCAAAGCCTTTACAACATCACCTGAGTAACGAAGACCGCCATCAGCTATCAAAGGCACACCAGTACCCTTAAGAGCAGAATATACATCATAAACAGCACTCAACTGTGGAACACCAACACCGGCAACCACACGAGTAGTACAGATAGAACCAGGACCGATACCTACCTTAACACCATCAGCACCATTCTCTACCAAATACTTGGCAGCCTCGCCAGTAGCCACATTACCTACCACAACATCTACCTGTGGGAAGGCAGCCTTAACTTGCTTGAGTTTCTCAACTACACCCTTAGAGTGACCATGAGCAGTATCGATAACGATAGCATCAGCACCAGCCTCAACCAAAGCCTTGGCACGATCCAATGTATCTACAGTAACACCCACACCGGCAGCCACACGAAGACGTCCCTTGGCATCTTTGCAAGCCATAGGTTTGTCCTTAGCCTTTGTGATGTCCTTGTAAGTAATCAAACCTACCAGGTGATTCTCGTTGTCAACTACAGGGAGTTTCTCAATCTTATTCTCCTGCAGGATGGCAGCAGCAGCAACCAAGTCGGTCTGGATGTGAGTGGTAACCAAATTCTCGCTAGTCATTACCTCATCAATCTTCTTGTCCATGTGGCGCTCAAAACGAAGATCACGGTTGGTAACAATACCTACAAGATGATTTTCATCATCTACCACAGGAATACCACCGATATGATAATCATGCATCATATCAAGAGCATCCTTCACTGTACTGCCACGACGGATGGTGACAGGGTCATAAATCATACCATTCTCAGCACGCTTCACAATAGCAACCTGGCGAGCTTGCTCCTCAATGGTCATGTTCTTGTGAATTACACCGATACCACCTTCACGAGCGATAGCTATCGCCATTGAAGCCTCGGTAACGGTGTCCATCGCTGCTGTAACGAATGGAACGTTCAACTCGATGTTACGAGAGAACTTGGTTTTCAACTCTACCTGTTTTGGTAGTACCTCTGAATACGCAGGGATAAGAAGGACGTCGTCGTAAGTGAGACCGTCCATTACAATTTTATCTGCAACAAATGATGACATATTGTAACCTTTAAAAATTTATTGCGTGCAAATTTAGCAATAATTTCTCAGATAGAGTTCGCTTTTCACGAAAATCTTACCTTATTAATGCTATTTAACGTGATTAGTTGGCTTGTTCGGACAAAAACTTGATTCTGACGAGTCGAATTTCGTCTTCATTGTAGTCTTCCCCCAATTCATCTTGAGCCGCATTCAAATCATCAGTATCGCTCTCCATGAAGTAATCGTAGATGTCATCTACATGGTCATCATCCACAACTTCCTCTATGAAATAATCGATATTCAGCTTGGTACCGCTGTAAACGATTGCCTCTATTTCGTCAAGCAATTCTGAGAAATCCAAGCCTTTTGCTTCTGCCAAATCATCAAGATCTATCTGGCGGTCTATGCTCTGAATGATACTTACCTTCAAGACTGATTTCTTGGCAACTGTTCTGACACGTAATTCCTCAGGACGCTCTATCAGATTCTCTTCACAATACTGATTGATCAAATTACAGAACTCCTTACCATACCTCTTTGCCTTACCGGCTCCAACTCCCTGTATGTTCTGCAATTCCTGCATATCTACAGGATACATCGTTGCCATCTGTTCCAGAGAAATATCCTGGAAAATAACATAAGGCGGCAATTTATGCTTCTTTGCTACTGTCTTACGCAAGTCTTTCAACATGGAGAAAAGTGTCTGATCCAAAGCACCTGTATTATGCTCGCTCAGAGGCGCTCCATCAAAATCATCAGAGAATTCCTTATCGGCAACGATCATGAATGATTCAGGATTCTTAATGAAACGCTTACCCGCAGCTGTCAACTTCAAAAGGCCATAGTTCTCTACATCTTTCTTGAGATAACCGGCTATCAACGCCTGACGGATAACAGGATTCCAAACTTTAGCATCCATATCTTCTCCTGATCCAAACTCCTCCAGCTCATCATGCTTGTGAGAAACGATATCATCAGTAGCACGTCCCTTTACAAAATCGATGATATATTCCTGACGGAAATTCTCCTTCACCGCAGCAACAGACTCCAAAACAACGAGCAGCGCATCCTTAGCCTCAAATTTTTCTGTAGGATGCAGGCAGTTGTCGCAGTTATGGCAGTTTTCTTCATGATATTCCTCACCAAAATAATGAAGCAACATTTTTCTGCGACAGACAGACGATTCTGCATAGGCAGCCGTTTCCTGCAACAACTGTCTGCCGATATCCTGTTCTGCTACAGGTTTGTTCTCCATAAACTTCTCCAGTTTTCTGAGGTCTTTACGGGCATAGAAGGCAATACATATACCCTCGCCTCCATCACGCCCGGCTCTACCCGTTTCCTGATAATAACCTTCCAAGCTCTTGGGTATATCATAATGAATAACAAAACGGACATCAGGTTTATCGATACCCATTCCGAAGGCGATAGTAGCAACAATGACATCAATACGCTCCATCAGAAAATCATCCTGGGTTTGAGAACGAGTAGCCGAATCAAGACCGGCATGATAAGGAGCCGCTTTGATTTCATTGGCTTTCAACACCTCTGCCAATTCCTCTACTTTCTTACGGGAGAGACAATAGATAATGCCACTCTTTCCTTTGTGTTGACGAATAAACATGATGATCTGACGATCGATATCCTTGTTCTTCGGGCGCACCTCATAATACAAGTTAGGGCGGTTAAAAGAACTCTTGAATTCTTTGGCATCCATGATGCCTAAGTTTTTCTTGATATCAGTACGTACCTTATCTGTTGCAGTAGCCGTAAGCGCTATCACAGGTGCAACACCTATTTCGTTAATAATAGGGCGAATACGACGATACTCTGGTCTGAAATCGTGTCCCCACTCAGAGATACAGTGAGCCTCATCAATGGCATAGAACGAAATCTTTACAGTTTTAAGGAACTCAACATTATCTTCTTTCGTCAAAGATTCAGGTGCAACATACAGGAGTTTGGTCGTACCATTGAGAATATCATTCTTCACCTTCTCAATAGCCGACTTATTCAATGATGAATTGAGATAATGAGCCACGCCATCACTTTCACTCAAACCATTAATAACATCTACCTGGTTCTTCATCAAAGCAATCAGAGGAGAAATTACAATAGCTGTGCCCTCCATAATGAGCGAAGGCAACTGGTAACACAAACTCTTACCGCCACCTGTAGGCATCAATACAAAAGTATCATTGCCACTCATCAAATTTCTGATGATTGCCTCTTGATCACCCTTAAACGAATCGAATCCGAAATAATGCTTCAACTGTCCTGTAAGATTAACCTGTTCTGTCATATCCACCTATTATTATATTATATATGTCTATATATACGATTAAATAGCATTCAATTGGGCGAAAAGCCCAACTGATTTATGCTGTTTCCAACTGTCCGAGATGAGATTTATCCAACTGTTGCTTGGTATACTCCAGCGTAACAGTGAATGATTTAACCTTCTCTGATGGAATCTCAAACATAGCATCCATCATCACAGCTTCAACAATTGAACGAAGTCCGCGAGCACCCAATTTATACTCTACCGCCTTATCTACGATATAATCGAGTGCTTCCTCGTCAAACTTCAACTTGATGCCATCCATCTCAAACAATTTCTGATACTGCTTGACAATTGAATTTTTAGGTTCAACCAAGATTTTGCGCAAAGCCTCCCTATCCAACGGATTGAGATAAGTAAGCACAGGCAAACGGCCGATAATTTCAGGTATCAAGCCAAAAGACTTCAAATCCTGTGGAAGGATATACTGCATCAAATCCTTCTTATCTATCTTAGCTACATTCTGAACCGAATTATAGCCTACTACGTGCGTATTCATACGCTGAGCTATTTTACGCTCAATACCGTCAAAAGCACCACCACAGATAAACAGGATATTCTTGGTATCTACATGGATATAATCCTGATCAGGATGCTTGCGTCCACCCTTAGGCGGAACATTAACCATGGTACCTTCCAAGAGTTTCAACAATCCCTGCTGTACACCTTCGCCACTCACATCACGCGTGATAGAAGGATTATCGCTCTTGCGGGCTATCTTATCAATCTCATCAATGAACACAATTCCCCTTTCTGCTGCAGCCACATCATAATCAGCAACCTGCAACAGACGCGACAAGATGCTTTCAACGTCTTCACCCACATAACCTGCTTCAGTAAATACAGTGGCATCAACAATGGTGAAAGGAACATCCAACATCTTAGCTATTGTACGCGCCAACAAGGTTTTACCTGTACCGGTACTACCAACCATGATGATATTACTCTTTTCGATTTCTACACCATCTTCATCCTTTGGCTGCTGCAAACGCTTGTAGTGGTTATATACAGCGACAGCCAAATTGCGCTTAGCCTGATCCTGACCGATGATATATTCATCCAGGTATTTTTTGATCTCAACAGGCTTTGGCACCTCTTTGAGAACAAACTTACCTTCCCCAGCTTTAGGAGCTAAGACCCCTGTAGACTGTATAATTTCATAAGCCTGCTTAGCACAATCTTCGCAAATGAAGCCATTGATACCCGTGATGAGTAATCTGACTTCATTTTCTGATCTTCCACAGAAGCTACATACTTTCTTTGGCATATTATAATTATTATCTCTTCTTGCGCACCTTATTATATATACGCATATTTACTTAAAACAATTCGTTATTTACGAACCAACACATTATCTATCATTCCATATTCCTTGGCTTCTTCAGCTGTCATCCAATAGTTACGGTCGCTATCAGCATAAACCTTATCATAAGGAGTATGAGAATGGTCAGAAATGATAGTATACAATTCCTTTTTCATCTTCAAGATTTCGCGAGCCTCAATCTCAATATCAGAAGCCTGACCCTGAACGCCTCCTAATGGCTGGTGAATCATGACACGGCTATGAGGCAAAGCAGAGCGTTTACCCTCCTGGCCAGAAACGAGCAGCACGGCAGCCATAGAAGCAGCCATACCTGTACAGATAGTAGCAACATCGCTAGAGATAAACTGCATGGTATCATAAATACCCAAACCAGCAGTAACGCTACCACCAGGACTATTCAAATAGATAGAAATATCCTTGCCACTATCTACAGAATCAAGATACAGCAATTGCGCCTGCAATGTATTTGCTGTGTAGTCATCAATCTGTGTACCCAGGAAGATGATACGGTCCATCATCAAGCGAGAGAATACATCCATCTGAGTAACGTTCAACTGACGCTCCTCCAAGATGTAAGGGTTCATATACTGAGCCTGTGCCTTAATAACATCATCAAGCACCATACCATTCATACCAAGATGCTTGGTTGCATATTTTCTAAAATCGTTCATATCTATATAGTATTTTACGTCTTAAACCATACGAAAAAAGAGGTTATCGACCCTTATTTCTCGTTCGGTGGAACAAAGATAATAAAAAAAGTCGATAACCTCGTATTTATTTGAAGTTTTTTTTCAAAAAAATGTTATTCCTGCATCATCTTGTTGAAATCTTCTACAGAAATCTCCTTTTCGTTAAGCTTTACTGCTGTTTTCAGAGCTGCAGCCAACTTACGATCGATAGAGCGATCTACAAGTGCATCTGTAGCGTCACCCTTCTTGAGGATTTCCTTAGCATAGTTCTCAATGTACTCCTCAGGAATGTTGTTCATACCATACTGAGCGAACTGAGCACGAGCTGCCTCCTTAGCTGTCTCCATCAGGTCATTGTCATCAACCTTGATGTCCTGAGCCTTGATGAGCTGCTCCTTGATAAGATGCCATGTCAACTCCTTGATGCTCTCAGCATAGTTCTTCTCTACGAACTCCTCGCCCTTATCCTTGTTGTTAGCCAACATGATACGTTTCAAGAGTGCATCCGGGAACTGCAATTCACCAACCTTCTTCTCGCAGTGCTCGCGAACATCGAGAATGAACTTATAATCAGAATCGTTAACGAGCTGTGCCTGCAAGCCCTCTGCAATCTTAGCACGGAAAGCAGCCTCGTCCTTCACGTCAGTATCCTCGCCGAGAACCTGCTTAAAGAGCTCTTCGTTGATTTCATGTTTCTTGAAACGCTGGATTTCTGTAATCTGGAAGCTGAACTCTGACTCCAAGTCCTTAACAGCTTCACGCTCAATCTTCAGGAGTGAAGAAACCTCAGTATCGTTCTCTGGATAAGCCTTCTTAGGGTTGAATGTGATTACATCACCGAGCTTAGCATCGTTGAAGAGATTCTTCTGCT
Source organism: Segatella copri (assembly GCF_949820605.1). Lineage (NCBI taxonomy): Bacteria > Pseudomonadati > Bacteroidota > Bacteroidia > Bacteroidales > Prevotellaceae > Segatella > Segatella copri. Next base: position 99,010 of record NZ_CATKVU010000006.1, on the reverse strand, counting down.
CGTCAACCTTGATGTAGCTAGGCATCAGGATAGCACCCTCTACAGTGATACCACCTTCCTTGGTATTGCCATTTTCATCAAGCTCACGCAAGTCACCCTTCAAAAGGTCATTCTCCTCGTACTTCTCAGCCTTCTCATAGCTACCTGCACGCTGAGCGTACATATCAATCTGCTGATCGAGAATCTTATCATCAACTGTGATGTTATAATAATCAACCTTGTCGCGACCATTGAGAGTTACCTTGAACTCTGGAGCAACAGCGATATCAAACATAAATGTAAAAGAAGTACCCTTCTCCAAGTCAGCTGGCTCCTGCTTCTCTGATGGGAGAGGCTCACCGAGCATCTGGATATTGTTGTCCTGTACATACTTGTAAATCTGCTGACCAACGAGCTTGTTGATAGCTTCCATTTTTACAGATGGACCGAACTGACGCTTAATCATACCCATAGGAGCCTGACCAGGACGGAAACCTGGAACATTAGCCTTCTTACGATAATCTTTCAATGTCTTCTCGACATCATTCTTGTAATCTTCCTCTTCGACAACAAGGGTCAAAAGACCATTAATCTTGTCAGGATTTTCAAATGAAATTTTCATCTTGATGTTTGTTATTTTATTATTGTTAATATTTTCTTTAATTCTACAGTTTTCGTGTATAACCGCAATTGGCTTGCAAAATTACACATTTTTAATGGATATACCTAATATATAAGAGAAAAAAATGATTTTTTAACCATCAGTCGCTACTTCTTTGGCTCTTTTTTGCTCATCTATGAGCTGAAAGTCCTTCTTTCTGAGCACAAAACTGTTACTCAGATACTTTTCGCGCACAATCTTATTCTCTGCCAATTCCTCTGGTTTGCCCTGAAAAAGAATCTTACCTTCGAACAGCAGATAGGCTCTGTCTGTAATGGTCAGAGTCTCCTGTACATTATGGTCGGTAATCAAAATACCGATATTGCGATACTTCAACTGCCATACAATATGCTGAATATCTTCTACCGCAATAGGGTCAACACCAGCAAATGGCTCATCGAGCATGATAAACTTCGGGTCAATAGCCAGACAACGGGCAATCTCTGTACGACGACGCTCACCTCCGGAAAGCTGGTCACCCTTATTCTTACGAACCTTATTGAGACGAAACTCGCTAATAAGACTCTCTAACTTCTGCAACTGATAACTACGTGGTTTTCCTGTCATTTCCAAGACTGAAAGTATATTGTCCTCAACACTCATCTTGCGGAAAACACTGGCCTCCTGAGGCAGGTATCCGATTCCCGCACGGGCACGTTTGTATACAGGAAAATCTGTAATTTCCTGATCTCCCAGAAAGACATGTCCCTCATTAGGCACAACAAGTCCAGTTGTCATATAGAAAGAAGTTGTCTTACCAGCACCATTAGGTCCCAGTAATCCCACAATTTCTCCTTGCTTCACATTGATAGAAACTCCATTGGCAACCGTTCGTTTACCATAGCGCTTCACCAATCCCTCTGTTCGCAAAACCAGAGAATTCTGATTTTGCTGTTCGTTATTGTTAATTTCGTCCATAATTAGCTAATTTGGCTGCAAAAATACTAAAAATAAAGGAAATATCGCTTATAAAATCAAAAACTATTCATAATATTGCAGTTTTTTAGAGGATTTTGGTTAATTTTGCAGCAAAATTCAGTTTTATAATAGCATGTTAATAGAAAAATGGCTTACCACCTTCGGTAAATATCTCATATTGATGGGACGTTCTTTTTCCCGTCCTGAGCGCATGCGCATGTTCTTGAAACAATACATCAAGGAGATGTCGCAATTGGGTATTGACTCTATTGGTATCGTTTTACTGATATCCTTCTTCATTGGAGCAGTTATCTGCATCCAGATGAAATTGAACATTCAGAGTCCATGGATGCCACGATGGGTTTCAGGTTACACCACTCGAGAAATCATGCTTCTGGAGTTCTCTTCAAGTATCATGTGTCTGATTCTCGCAGGTAAAGTGGGTTCTAATATCGCTTCGGAGTTGGGAACAATGCGTGTCACCCAACAGATTGATGCCCTTGATATCATGGGAGTGAATTCAGCATGTTACCTCATTCTACCTAAAATCATCGGCTTGGTTACCATCATGCCATTCCTGGTTATCTTCAGTTCTGGCATGGGTATCATCGGCGCCTACGGAACAGCGTATATTGGGCATATCCTACCACCAGATGATCTGACACTCGGCTTGCAGCATTCATTTAACCAATGGTTTGTATGGATGAGCATCATCAAGAGTCTTTTCTTTGCATTCATCATTTCCAGCGTATCTTCTTATTTCGGTTATACCGTAGAAGGTGGATCTGTTGAGGTTGGAAAATCGTCAACCGATGCTGTTGTCTGTTCTAGTGTTTTGATTCTGTTTTCAGATGTTTTCCTCACTCAAATTCTCTCGTAAACTATGATAGAAGTTAGAAATCTCACCAAGTCGTTTGGCGACAAGGTTGTATTAGACAATATAAACGTCACCTTTGAAACAGGAAAGACTAATTTGATAATCGGACAGAGCGGTTCCGGAAAGACCGTACTCATGAAGAATCTCGTAGGATTACTTCAGCCTACAAGTGGTGAAGTTCTCTACGATGACCGTGACTTCACCCAGATGTCGAAAAAAGAAAAAGTCCTGATGCGCCGCGAGATGGGAATGATTTTCCAAAGCGCAGCCCTGTTCGACTCTTTGAATGTACTTGAGAATGTCATGTTCCCACTTGATATGTTCTCTACTATGAATTACAGGGAGCGCGTAAAACGGGCTCAGGAATGCCTTGACCGCGTCAATCTGATTGAGGCTCAGCAGAAATATCCGGGTGAAATCTCGGGTGGTATGCAGAAACGAGTAGCTATTGCACGCGCCATCGTAATGAATCCAAAATACTTGTTCTGCGATGAGCCAAACTCAGGTTTGGATCCAAAGACCTCACTTGTGATAGACGAACTTCTTTCAGGCATCACCAAAGACTATAATATGACTACCATCATCAATACCCACGACATGAATTCGGTGATGGGCATTGGTGAAAACATCTGCTTTATCTACCAAGGTCATAAAGAATGGCAAGGCAACAAAGATGAAGTGATGACCTCAACAAACGAGAAACTCAACGATTTAGTCTTTGCTTCCGATCTCTTCCGCAAAGTAAAGGAGGTGGAGCTGGAAGAAGCTAAAAACAAATAAAACAGTATCGTTCAAAAAAAGAGGGTGTGTCATAAGTCTGTGACGCACCCCTTTTTATTTTTTGCCTTTTCACAGATACGAAATCTTTTAAAAACATTTTTATTTACAACAAAGCCCAAACTTTCACAAGCTCGGGCTTTGCCTTTCCGCAAAAGATTTGTATCTTTGCAGAAAACTTCTTTAAGTATGGCAAAGATACAAATAAAATCTGAAACTCGGCACGAATTGAGCTTTTTTCCTAACTCTTTCGATGATTAAATTATCTTTCGCAACAATCAACCGCTTTAGATCCCATCATATGATTAAATGCATCGACTTTTATTTTGATGCAGTCGTCTCCATATTGGTTGAAAAGGGCGTGATTAGTCTGGAGGAACAATATGTTGATGGCACTAAGATAGAGTCGAAAGCAAACAAGTACACGTTTGTATGGAAGAAGACCGTGGAAAAGAACAAGGCTAAGCTCTTGGAAAAGACATCTGCTGCATTGGCTCAGATAAAAGAACAAATTCGCCTGAATGGCGGGAGTGACATTAAGGAAGAAGACAGCGAGCCAGCCACTTCCGCCAAGGATGTAGAGAGAAGTGCACGTTTGTGTGAGAGGCAAGCGAAGAACCTTCCTAAGGCAAAACTTACAGGAAGAGAGAAGCAAAAGCTAAATACTCAGATAGATCACTTGTTCAAAGCCTCGGACAAACTGTGCGAGTATGAAAAATCACTGGATATACTGGGCGAGAGAAACAGTTACTCCAAGACTGATCCCGATGCGACCTTCATGCGCCTCAAGGAAGATGCCATGAACAATGGGCAGACAAAGCCTGCCTATAACCTTCAAATAGCGACAGAGAATCAATATTGGACGAATTTCGCCCTTTATCCCAATCCAACAGACACCCTGACCTTCAAGCCTTTTTTGGATAAGTACAAGAAAAGATATGGAAAGCAATCCAAGAGCGTCACCGCAGACTCAGGGTATGGCTCGGAGGAGAACTACGAGTACCTGGAGATGGAAGAAATGATGGGTTATGTAAAGTACAACTGGTTTCACAAGGAACAGCATAAGCCTTTCAAGGAGGATGCCTTCAACCAAGCGAACTTCTACTACAACAGGGATGATGACTATTATGTCTGCCCCATGGGACAACACATGGAACCTTGTGGACAACGGCAAACGAAAAGTGACTCCGGCTATGTGTCTGTCATTACATTATATAGAGCACAACGATGTGATGGATGTCCGCTTGGAAGTCTCTGCAAGAAATCCAAAGGCAACAGAACCATATATGTCAACCATAAACTGAATGCATATAAAAAGGAAGCCTTCCTGCTACTAACGTCTGAAGAGGGCTTGAAACACACAGAAGACAGCGACCGATAGAGTCGGAAGCTGTATTTGGGCAGATGAAGGCAGATATGCATTATAAGCGATTCAGGCATTTTGGAATGGACAAGGTTTACATGGATTTAGGATTGTTCGGAATGGGATTCAATTTGAAGAAATATTTGGGTATAAAACGATAAAACTCAATTTTGTTTTTTTTATCGTCAGGGATAACTATGCCCTTTTGTGAACTTCCTGCCTGTTTATAATAGAGAAGATCGGAAAAAGTAAAATTTGCAGACGATATTATATGATTCCCTTTTTGGAATAGGCTACGATACTTCTAGGATTATACAATAAATAATATAAAAGAGGAGGGTGTGTCATAAGTCTGTGACGCACCCCTTTTTATTTTTTGCCTTTTCACAGATACGAAATCTTTAAAAAACATTTTTATTTACAACAAAGCCCAAACTTTCACAAGCTCGGGCTTTGCCTTTCCGCAAAAGATTTGTATCTTTGCAGAAAACTTCTTTAAGTATGGCAAAGATACAAATAAAATCTGAAACTCGGCACGAATTGAGCTTTTTTCCTAACTCTTTCGATGATTATGTGCCAAAAGACAGCAAAGTTCGTATGGTGGATCGTATTGTTCGCAGTATGGACATCAACCCTCTCATGGATACCTATGATGGGATTGGTGCTCCTCCTTACAGTCCGAAGATGCTTCTAAGTTTAGTTGTTTTTGCCTATATCAATGGCGTTTATTCCTGTCGTGGCATAGCGGACGCACTTAAATACGATGTTCGCTATATGTGGATTTGTGGAGGTAAGCAACTGTCTTTCGCGACCATCAACCGCTTTAGATCCCATCATATGATTAAATGCATCGACTTTTATTTTGATGCAGTCGTCTCCATATTGGTTGAAAAGGGCGTGATTAGTCTGGAGGAACAATATGTTGATGGCACTAAGATAGAGTCGAAAGCAAACAAGTACACGTTTGTATGGAAGAAGACCGTGGAAAAGAACAGGGCTAAGCTCTTGGAAAAGGCATATGCTGCATTGGCTCAGATAAAAGAACAAATTCGCCTGAATGGCGGGAGTGACATTAGGGAAGAAGACAGCAAGCCAGCCACTTCCGCCAAGGATGTAGAGAGAAGTGCACGTTTGTGTGAGAGGCAAGTGAAGAACCTTCCTAAGGCAAAGCTTACAGGAAGAGAGAAGCAAAAGCTAAATACTCAGATAGATCACTTGTTCAAAGCCTCGGACAAACTGTGCGAGTATGAAAAATCACTGGATATACTGGGCGAGAGAAACAGTTACTCCAAGACCGATCCCGATGCGACCTTCATGCGCCTCAAGGAAGATGCCATGAACAATGGGCAGACAAAGCCTGCCTATAACCTTCAAATTGCGACAGAGAATCAATATTGGACGAATTTCGCCCTTTATCCCAATCCAACAGACACCCTGACCTTCAAGCCTTTTTTGGATAAGTACAAGAAAAGATATGGAAAGCAATCCAAGAGCGTCACCGCAGACTCAGGGTATGGTTCGGAGGAGAACTACGAGTACCTGGAGATGGAAGAGATGACGGGTTATGTAAAGTACAACTGGTTTCACAAGGAACAGCATAAGCCTTTCAAGGAGGATGCCTTCAACCAAGCGAACTTCTACTACAACAGGGATGATGACTATTATGTCTGCCCCATGGGACAACACATGGAACCTTGTGGACAACGGCAAACGAAAAGTGACTCCGGCTATGTGTCTGTCATTACATTATATAGAGCACAACGATGTGATGGATGTCCGCTTGGAAGTCTCTGCAAGAAATCCAAAGGCAACAGAACCATATATGTCAACCATAAACTGAATGCATATAAAAAGGAAGCCTTCCTGCTACTAACGTCTGAAGAGGGCTTGAAACACAGAAGCCAGCGACCGATAGAGCCGGAAGCTGTATTTGGGCAGATGAAGGCAGATATGCATTATAAGCGATTCAGGCATTTCGGAAAGGATAAAGTTTACATGGACATAGGGTTGTTCGGTATAGGATTCAATTTGAAGAAATATTTGGGGATAAAACGATAAAACTCAATTTGGACAGTTTTACCGTCTGGGACAATTATGCCCTTTTGTGAGCTTTGGGGCTGTTTTGTTATCGATAAAACAAGAAAAGTAAAGTTTCTATACAATATAATAAGATTCCCTTTGTGAAGAAAGACTACGATTCAACTAGAATATATAGAAACACACAAAAAAAAGGGTGCGTCACAGACTTATGACACACCCTCTTTTTTATTACAAAATAAATACTATCTCATTTTCCAGGCATCCTTTACCTCTACCATAGGTACCACAATCTGTTCTTTAGTACTGTCACCATACACCACTTGCAAAAAAACATCAGCAACATGATGCGCTGTATCAGCTTTTGCATTCAGAACATTCACCTTAACCATACCTTTATGTTCATCTTGCTGCTGCTCAACAAACATTTTGGCATTCATCAGCAGTTGATCCTGATAGCCATTTGGCAACCGATAAGGTTGATTGTAACCATCTACAAACTCCTTATACTTGCCCTCTAAAAGCAAATCATAATATCCCTTGGCTGCAATACCTGCAAGATAGCCAGGATCAGGTTTCTCCTCCCTACAGGAAGATAATCCCAATCCCATCATGAATATCATAAAAATCAAAAGTTTCTTCATTTTTATACACTTTGATTCTGCATTCTTCGCTTCATTTATTTACTTCTGACGAATGAAGACGTTGATAGGACAGCCATGTAATGACCAGTTCTCACGAATCTTATTCTCCAGGAAACGGCGATAGTTCTCCTTGACATACTGAGGCAAGTTTGCATAGAACACAAACGAAGGAATCGTTGTATTAGGCAACTGGGTGCAATACTTAATCTTGATATACTTACCCTTTATGCTCTGTGGAGGATATGCCTCGATAATAGGCAACATCACCTCATTCAACTTAGAAGTTCCAATATGAGCCTTACGGTTCTGGTAAACTTCCTTGGCAGTTTCCAATACTCGGAAAATACGCTGCTTAGTCAAGGCTGAAGCAAAGATGATAGGAAAGTCTACGAATGGAGCCATACGCTTGCGGATTGCATTTTCAAAAGTATCAATTACCTTCTGATTCTTCTCCTCAACCAAATCCCATTTGTTTACGACAACCACCAGACTCTTGTTGTTCTTCTGAATCAACTGGAAGATGTTCATATCCTGGGTCTCGATACCACGGGTAGCATCGAGCATCAGGATGCAGACATCACTATTCTCGATGGCACGGATAGAACGCATCACAGAATAGAATTCCAAGTCTTCGCTTACCTTGTTCTTACGACGGATACCAGCTGTATCAACCAGGTAAAAATCGAAACCAAACTTATCGTATCTGGTATAGATACTATCACGTGTAGTACCAGCAATTTCTGTCACGATATTACGATCCTCACCGATAAAAGCATTGATAATGCTACTCTTACCAGCATTCGGACGACCTACTACCGCAAAACGAGGAATATCTTCTTCGATTGCCTCCTCAGGATTATCCTGAAGTTTGTCCAGAATCATATCAAGCAAATCACCAGTACCACCACCTGTGGCTGCACTGATACACTGGGGATCCCCCAAGCCTAACTTATAGAACTCAGCAGCCTGATAATACTCTGCGCTGTTATCAACCTTGTTAGCAACAAGGATAACAGGCAATTTGGCACGACGCAAAATAAGCGCCACGTCTTCATCCCAATCAGTAAGGCCAGTGTTAACGTCTACCAGGAAGAGAACCAGGTCAGCCTCTTCTGTAGCAACAAGCACCTGCTTGCGGATAGCATCTTCAAAAATATCATCAGATTTTACAACCCAACCACCGGTATCAACAACCGAAAATTCTCTACCATTCCAACTGCACTTACTATACTGACGGTCACGAGTAGTACCGGCAGTATCACTAACGATAGCGCGACGTGATTGAGTCAAACGATTAAATAAAGTAGACTTACCCACATTAGGGCGTCCTACAATAGCTACTAAATTTGCCATAAACAGTCATTATCCTCCTTCCTTTTAGGAGGTATTCAAGGATGTGGTCTCTGCATCCAAGTTAATAATTTGCCGAAGCTGACCTTGCTCCGGCCCTCGCTCTTTTGGCGAGAGTCACTCCCTCGATTACATTCAGGGAGGAGTTATTTTAGTTGATAGTTTATAGTTATTAAAGGCGACCTTAAACTATTAACTCTTAACTATCAATTATTCCGGATTATATCCAAAGGCATCAAGTTCTCGCTGAGAGCTGCGCCAATCCTTATCAACTTTTACGAAAGTCTCCAAGAAGATTTTCTTGTCGAAGAACTTTTCCAAAGCCTTACGACTCTCGGTATTCACCTTTTTCAATGCAATACCCTGGTGCCCGATGATGATACCCTTTTGGGAATCACGTTCAACATAAATCACTGCATTGATGTGGATACGTTTTTCATCTTCCTTAAATCGCTCCACTCTTACCTCTACAGAATAAGGTATCTCCTTATCATAATAGAGCAAAATCTTTTCTCGGATAATCTCTGAAACGAAGAAACGGGCAGGCTTGTCTGTCAGCTGATCCTTATCAAAGAAAGCAGGAGATTCCGGCAAGAGTTCCTTAATGCGTTTCAAGAGCATATCCGTTCCGAATTTATTCTTCGCTGAGATAGGAAGAATCTCTGCATTAGGCAACAAAGAGTGCCATTTTTCAACAATATCACCCAACTTCTTCGGATCACTCTGATCAATCTTGTTGATGAGTAAGAGTACAGGAATCTGCATTTTCTTAACCTTTTCCAAGAATTCCATGTTCTTTTCTGGATTCTCTATCACATCAGTCACATAAAGCAGCACATCAGCATCCGCCAATGCACTTTCCGAGAAGGCAAGCATCATCTCCTGCATCTTGTAATTAGGCTTCAAAACACCAGGAGTATCAGAAAATACAATCTGCATATCATCAGTATTCACAATACCCATGATACGATGACGGGTTGTCTGAGCCTTAAAAGTTGCAATACTAATACGTTCACCCACCAATTGATTCATCAAGGTACTTTTTCCCACATTAGGGTTACCTACTATATTTACGAAACCAGCTTTATGCATAAAAAATTGAATTTAGCAAAATTTTACTATCAAGAAGTTAAGCTCTATTGTTTTTAAGCTAAAGAAACGCATCCTTACTTATTTATAGAGAAATAAGAAAGATGCGTTTCCTTATATAGATTATTATTCTATCCTATTTTTATAGATTACTTTCCGTAAGCAGCGCCATCATACGCCCACTTATAGAAAGAAGCGCCATGTACAAATCCTGCACCAAATGCTGTGAAGATGACGTTATCGCCCTTCTTCAATTGGCTTTCAGCATCCCAGAGTGCCAATGGAATTGTTGCTGCACTAGTATTTCCATAATGATCGATGTTTACAACCACCTTATCAAGTGGAATTCCAGCACGCTTGGTTACTGCCTCGATAATACGGAGATTAGCCTCGTGAGGAATTACCCAGTTCACATCATCAGCCTTCAGATTGTTCATTTCCATGATCTTCATCACATCGTTGCTCATATCTGTTACTGCGTAACGGAATACAGTACGACCTTCCTGATAAAGATAGTGCAGGCGATGATCAACTGTAAAATGTGATGGAGGGCAAACAGAACCACCAGCCTTCATGTGAAGGAAAGGCAAACCTTGTCCATCTGTACGAAGGTATGAGTTCTGAACACCAACGTTCTCCTCTTCAGTTGCCTCCACCAAAACCGCACCTGCTCCATCTCCGAAGAGAACACAAGTAGCACGGTCTGTGTAATCTACCAATGAAGACATCTTATCAGCACCAATCACAATAATCTTCTTGTATCTACCACTCTGAATCATGCTTGCTGCAACATCAAGGGTATACAAGAATCCACAGCAAGCTGCAGAGAAGTCAAATGCAAAAGCATTCTTCAAGCCCAGCTTACCGAGGACGATAGATGCTGTAGAAGGGAACTTGTAGTCAGGTGTCGTGGTTGTTACAATCAGTGCATCGATTGTATCCGGATCAACGCCAGTCTTCTGAATCAACTGCTTGGCAGCTTTACGCGCCAGATAGCTTGTTCCGAGGCCTTCCTCTGTAAGGATGCGGCGCTCTTTGATACCCACACGGGTGGTAATCCACTCATCTGTAGTATCTACCATGCGAGACAATTCCTCGTTGTTGAGGATATAGTCTGGCACGTAGCCACCGACACCAGTAATTACAGCATTAATTTTACCCATTATTCAGCTGCTTCCTTAACGATTGCAACCTTACCACGATAGTAACCGCAAGTAGGGCAAACAGTGTGGTATACATAGTATGCACCACAATTAGGGCAAACTGCCAATGTAGGAGCTACTGCCTTATCATGAGTTCTTCTCTTAAGTGTACGTGTCTTTGACTGTCTTCTTTTAGGATGTGCCATAATTTTTAAATGTTTAAAATTTTAATTTTTATTTTTTCAATTTCAATAGAGCTTCCCAGCGTGGATCTACATTTTTCTCTTCTTCCTCACCGCTTCGGGCGGCAGAATGCTCATTGAGCTTTTCAATCATAGCAGGGTTGCATTTTCCAGGTGCATGCACATGCTTGATGGGAATATTGAGTTCTATAAATTCATAGATAAACCAGGCGACATCGAGTATTCCTTCGTTCTCGGCCACAGTCACCAGATCATCATCCTCTGAGTACTCTTCTCCGAATTTTACGACTAGCCTATCATTAGTCTCAATGGTTTGATCCATATCGTCCAGACAGATGTCGCATGGTATGTGAACCACTCCCTCAGTATGGAAATTGAGTTCGAAGAAGTCGTCCGTCCTATTGACAGACAGACTACTTGACAACTCGCCTCTCTGAACATCAGGAGCATCGATTGCCTCAAAATATTCATTGGTAAGCTTAAATTCCTTTTCGGTTATACCTTGAGGTAAAGCTTTCAAATCAATCTTAAAAGAATCTATGTTACACATATTCAATATATACTATATTGTTTCGGGCTGCAAAGTTACAAATAATTTTTGAGATAAAATAATTTTTTATGTAAAAATCACTAAAATCACTCATTATTAATTGATTATTCTTTCTTTAACTCAATTCTAAAGGTGGTTCCATGCCCAATTTCTGTACTTTTCACCCATATTTTACCATGATGGTATTCTTCTACGATTCGTTTAGCTAGTGATAAACCTAAGCCCCAGCCTCGCTTTTTGGTAGTAAAACCGGGACGGAATACATTCTTCAAATCCTTTTTTCTTATACCATTTCCTGTATCTGAAACTTCTATAATAGCTTTATCATCTGTTTCTTCCACATGGAGCGTAATCTGTCCACCATTTACTCCCATAGCATCAACAGCATTCTTCGACAGATTTTCTATCACCCATTCAAAGAGAGAGGCATTCATCTTAACGATAACATCCTGTTCAGGTATTTCCTTCACCATTTTAACTTTCTTCGATGTTCGACGATCCATGTAGTCTATAACATGATTCATCACTTCGTTCAAACTTGCAGGAACAGGCTCTGGCAGGGCACCTATCTTTGAGAAACGGTCTGCTATCAGTTGCAAACGCTGGATATCCTTGTTCATTTCAGGAATGAGTTCGTCATCCGGATAATTCATCTTCAGAATTTCAATCCAAGCCATCAGACTGGAAATTGGAGTACCCAACTGATGAGCAGTTTCTTTAGACAACCCCACCCACACCTTATTCTGTTCCGCTCTTTTGGAAGTAAGCAAAGCAAAGATGGCAATAACCACAAAGAGCATGACTACCCCCAACTGAATATAAGGATAAGCTGACAGACGTCGTATCATGAGGGATTCATCATAGCAAACCTGAATATAGTCATGCGTTGAATCATCTAGTTCAATTTTAATATTCTTGCCTTGTTTCAATAGCCGCTGACCGATGGCAGAAGCATAAGCAAGGGAATCTGCATAATCTTTCCCTTCCACATCAACATTACGAAAAGTCTGAGCATGGTTTTCAGAATCCATTACGATAACAGGAATGGAATTATTTTCATTGATAACCTTCAATACCAAGTTCAAGTCAGTATTCTCATCAGCATTATTGAGCGTACGCATAGCTTCAGCCCAAACCGCCATACGGTTGCGTTCCTCTTCTGCTAGATCACGAACCAGAAAATGAGACACAACAAGAGAGGCGACAGCAATAAACACTGCTGCTATCACCAGAAAAATCTTCACCTGTCGTATTCTATCGGTCCAAATCATGCTGCAAAGTTAATAAAAATCCGTGTAATCAACGTCATCTGCTGATAAAAAACATCTTGAGCAGATAAAAAAAACAAAAAAAGCCTCAGAAATCTTTCGAAATCTGAGGCTCTTGATAAAAGAAGGCGGCTACCTACTCTCCCGCATTGCATTGCAGTACCATCGGCGCAAGTGAGCTTAACTTCTCTGTTCGGAATGGGAAGAGGTGGGACCTCACCGCAATAACCACCTGATAATGGGTTATGACGTATTTGCACACAAGCAAACGTATAAGTAATGTTGAATGTTGATTGTTGAATGTTGAATTACAACTTTCAGCACCATTCAGACTGTACATACAGTTGAAACTATGAACTTTCGAAAGAAAGTGTTCGGGCAATTAGTAATGCTCGGCTTTGACATCGCTGTCTTTACACCTGCATCCTATCAACGTCATCGTCTCTGACGACCCTCAATGGAGTTCTCATCTTGCGGCTGGCTTCGCACTTAGATGCTTTCAGCGCTTATCCAATCCAGACTCAGATACCCAGCGGTGCGCCTGGCGGCACAACTGGTAAACCGGAGGTCTGTCCATCACGGTCCTCTCGTACTAGTGACGGCACCACTCAAAACTCCCACGCCCACGATAGATAGAGACCGAACTGTCTCACGACGTTCTGAACCCAGCTCGCGTGCCACTTTAATGGGCGAACAGCCCAACCCTTGGGACCTTCTCCAGCCCCAGGATGTGACGAGCCGACATCGAGGTGCCAAACCACCCCGTCGATATGAGCTCTTGGGGGGGATCAGCCTGTTATCCCCGGAGTACCTTTTATCCTTTGAGCGACGGAGTTTCCATACACATCCGCCGGATCACTATGCCCCAGTTTCCTGCCTGCTCGGCATGTCTGCCTCCCAGTCAAGCGCCCTTATGCCATTGCACTCTTTGAGGTCGGTTACCAATCGACCCGAGGGCACCTTTGGAAGCCTCCGTTACGCTTTTGGAGGCGACCACCCCAGTCAAACTACCCACCAAGCAGTGTCCGCGCATCTGCGCGTTAGACCTCAGACAGCCAAAGGGCCGTATTTCAAGGATGGCTCAACGAAAGCTGGCGCTCCCGATTCAAAGCCTCCGGCCTATCCTACACATCGGATGACCAAGGTCAATGCTAAGCTGTAGTAAAGGTTCACGGGGTCTTTTCGTCCCATCGCGGGTAATCGGCATCTTCACCGATACTACAATTTCACTGAGCTCATGGTTGAGACAGCGTCCGGATCATTACACCATTCGTGCAGGTCGGAACTTACCCGACAAGGAATTTCGCTACCTTAGGACCGTTATAGTTACGGCCGCCGTTTACCGGGGCTTCAATTCAATGCTTCCCATTGCTGGTGACATCTCCTCTTAACCTTCCGGCACCGGGCAGGTGTCAGGCTGTATACCTCATCTTTCGAGTTTGCACAGCCCTGTGTTTTTGTTAAACAGTTGCCTGGACCTATTCTCTGCGCCTCGCTCATCACGAGGACCCTTTATCCCGAAGTTACAGGGTCAATTTGCCTAGTTCCTTAACCATGAATCTCTCAACGCCTTAGTATGTTCTACCCGACCACGTGTGTCCGTTTGCGGTACGGGTGCCGCATGGGTTAAGCTTAGCGGATTTTCTCGGGAGTATGATTACCCACACTATTGGATTCTTCCGAAGAAGACTCCATACTGTCAAGTTCAGCTCGGATGGTGGATTTGCCTGCCATCCTCAACACCTACACTCTTCAACGGGGACTTCCGTCGCCCCGCGGTGGTTTCACTGCTCCGTCTCCACGTCGCCCCATGCGGCAGTGACGGAATATTAACCGTCTCTGCCATCGCCATCGCCGTTCGGCTTAGACTTAGGACCCGACTGACCCCGGGCTGATTGGCATTGCCCGGGAAACCTTGGTCTTACAGCGGGAGGGAATCTGACCCTCCTTATCGTTACTTATTCCTACATTTGCTTTACTCACCGCTCCAGGATAACTTACGTACACCATTCGACGCTGTGAGTATGCTCCCCTACCGATACTTTCTTAAATGCTATCCCGCGCCTTCGGTGTCTGCCTTATACCCGATTATTATCCATGCCCGGACCCTCGACTAGTGAGCTGTTACGCACTCTTTGAATGAATGGCTGCTTCCAAGCCAACATCCTAGCTGTCATAGGGACCAGACTTCGTTAGACTAACTCAGGCAGAACTCCGGGACCTTAGACGGCGGTCTGGATTCTTCTCCTCTCGGGGACGGACCTTAGCACCCGCCCCCTTACTGCCGGACTGCAGACCGTGAGCATTCGGAGTTCGTCAGGACTCGATAGGCGGTGAAGCCCTCTTGTCCTATCGGTCGCTCTACCTCTCACGGTGACCATCCGACGCGGCACCTAAATGCCTTTCGGGGAGTACGAGCTATCTCCAAGTTTGATTGGCCTTTCACTCCTACACTCGGCTCATCCAGAAGCTTTTCAACGCTTATTGGTGCGGACCTCCATCCCGTGTTACCGGGACTTCATCCTGGCCAAGTGTAGATCACTTGGTTTCGCGTCTACCCCCACTGACTGTGCGCCCTCTTCAGGCTCGCTTTCACTGCGGCTACGTGTCTCGTGACACTCAACCTCGCCAGTGACGGTAACTCGTAGGATCATTATGCAAAAGGCACGCCGTCACATCGTAAGATGCTCCGACCGCTTGTAGGCGTATGGTTTCAGGAACTATTTCACTCCCCTGCTCGGGGTTCTTTTCACCTTTCCTTCACAGTACTCGTTCGCTATCGGTCTCACGGGAGTATTTAGCCTTACCGGATGGTCCCGGCAGATTCGCGCAGGATTCCTCGTGTCCCGCGTTACTCAGGATACCGCTATGCCTGATCTGGCTTCGTGTACAGGATTATCACCTTCTGTGATGTAACTTTCCAGATACTTCCACTCACCATTTCAGTACAATGTCGCGGTCCTACAACCCCGCTGGCGCCTTGCGACGTCAACGGTTTGGGCTGTTCCCCGTTCGCTCGCCACTACTGGGGGAATCATTCATTTATTTTCTCTTCCTGCAGGTACTAAGATGTTTCAGTTCCCTGCGTTAGCTCTAACACTTAAGTGCTAGTAGCCGTCCTTCAGACGGCTAGGTTGTCCCATTCGGAAATCTCCGGATCAAGGGTTATTTGCACCTACCCGAAGCTTATCGCAGCTTATCACGTCCTTCATCGCCTCCGTGAGCCTAGGCATCCGCCATACGCCCTTTCTTACTTTCTTTAAGACTGTATTCTTGTTACTCGTTTCCGAATAACGAATAAGTAGCTCATACTTTCAGCTGTATTCTAACAAAGTGAAATCTCATCTTGCGATTTGATTTACTTTAGTCTGAACTAAAGTTCATTACTTACAGTTTTGCTTGTGTCAATATGTCAAAGATCTTCTTGTGGTGAAGTTTTTATGATTGGCTCCTTGCAGTCGCCTATCCTAAAAATTCCCACTGTAGTGGAGAATAACGGATTCGAACCGTTGACCCCCTGCTTGCAAAGCAGGTGCTCTAGCCAACTGAGCTAATCCCCCAAATCGAGAAGTAAAGAATGTATCAAAGTTGAACTTTGATTACACATTGGCTACGCCGATGTGTAGTCCCAGGCAGATTTGAACTGCCGACCTCCACATTATCAGTGTGGCGCTCTAACCAACTGAGCTATAGGACTGTGTTGGTAAAGAGTAGCATCTCTGCCGAACATTCTCTATCTCTTATTTAATTAAACAGATGGTGCGTACAAGAAGAGAAGCGAACTTTTAAGTCCTGTTCCTAAATCTTCTATAGGAAATTCGTCTCTCCAGAAAGGAGGTGTTCCAGCCGCACCTTCCGGTACGGCTACCTTGTTACGACTTAGCCCCAATTACCAGTTTCGCCCTAGGCCGCTCCTTACGGTCACGGACTTTAGGCGCCCCCGGCTTTCATGGCTTGACGGGCGGTGTGTACAAGGCCCGGGAACGTATTCACCGCGCCATGGCTGATGCGCGATTACTAGCGAATCCAGCTTCGTGGGGTCGGGTTGCAGACCCCAGTCCGAACTGAGACAGGCTTTAAGGATTTGATGCGCTTTGCAGAGCACCATCTCTCTGTACCTGCCATTGTAACACGTGTGTAGCCCCGGACGTAAGGGCCGTGCTGATTTGACGTCATCCCCACCTTCCTCACACCTTACGGTGGCAGTGTCCCCAGAGTGCCCAGCTTCAACTGATGGCAACTAAGGAGAGGGGTTGCGCTCGTTATGGCACTTAAGCCGACACCTCACGGCACGAGCTGACGACAACCATGCAGCACCTTCACAGAGACCCCGAAGGGCGTCATTGTCTCCAAATCCTTCCTCTGCAATTCAAGCCCGGGTAAGGTTCCTCGCGTATCATCGAATTAAACCACATGTTCCTCCGCTTGTGCGGGCCCCCGTCAATTCCTTTGAGTTTCACCGTTGCCGGCGTACTCCCCAGGTGGGATGCTTAATGCTTTCGCTTGGCCGCTGACCTGTTCAGACCAACAGCGGGCATCCATCGTTTACCGTGCGGACTACCAGGGTATCTAATCCTGTTCGATACCCGCACTTTCGAGCTTCAGCGTCAGTTGCGCTCCAGTGAACTGCCTTCGCAATCGGAGTTCTTCGTGATATCTAAGCATTTCACCGCTACACCACGAATTCCGCCCACTTTGTGCGTACTCAAGGAAACCAGTTCGCGCTGCAGTGCAGACGTTGAGCGTCTACATTTCACAACACGCTTAATCTCCGGCCTACGCTCCCTTTAAACCCAATAAATCCGGATAACGCCCGGACCTTCCGTATTACCGCGGCTGCTGGCACGGAATTAGCCGGTCCTTATTCATAAGGTACATGCAAAAAGTCTCACGAGACTCACTTTATTCCCTTATAAAAGCAGTTTACAACCCATAGGGCCGTCATCCTGCACGCTACTTGGCTGGTTCAGACTCTCGTCCATTGACCAATATTCCTCACTGCTGCCTCCCGTAGGAGTTTGGACCGTGTCTCAGTTCCAATGTGGGGGACCTTCCTCTCAGAACCCCTACTGATCGTCGCCTTGGTGGGCCGTTACCCCGCCAACAAGCTAATCAGACGCATCCCCATCCATCACCGATAAATCTTTAATCTCTTTCAGATGTCTTCCAGAGACGTCATTGGGTATTAGTCTTACTTTCGCAAGGTTATCCCCAAGTGATGGGCAGGTTGGATACGCGTTACTCACCCGTGCGCCGGTCGACGCCCATCAAAAGCAAGCTTTCGATGTCGTTTCCCCTCGACTTGCATGTGTTAAGCCTGTAGCTAGCGTTCATCCTGAGCCAGGATCAAACTCTCCATTGTAAAATATCATTTTTACCTAGCCTTGCGGCTTGGTTTGTTTGTTGTCTGTACTTAGGACGAATATCCTTTTCGTTTATTGAAGCTTAGTAAACCTGACTTGTCAATTGCTTGACGGTTCGTTTCTTTTACCCAGTCAACTTTCTTATTTCTAAGAAGTTAACCGCTTCTTGTACTACTTGTCTGTTTATGTAAAATCTTTCAAAGAACTCTTTCTTTTGTTGCTAAGAGAAACCGTATTTCTCAAAAGCGAGTGCAAAAGTACTAATAATTTTTCATTCCACCAAATCTTTTCTCAAAAAAGTTGAGATTTTAGCCATATTTTAACATCTGTAAACAAATAAATTCATTTTTGAAGCTATTTCTGCCTATTTTAAAGGACTACATAAAAACTACATTTCAAATTAGGAAATACACCTGTGATAGATTTAACTAGGATCATGTAGAATAGAGAGACATGCATACGAATTTTCCTTCTTTATCATAATGTACGCGCGCAATAACATATTTTTAATCTTATCTAAACCTACACAAGCATCACCCCCCTAAACATTCTATCCAGCTATGCACTTAACAATAAATCCACTTATTTTTCTATATTTTTTATTTTTTGATTCCATTTCAATAGTTTTTTGTACTCTTTCCTAGTAATTCTCATAAAACTGCCATGCTGAGGAGCCGTAACTCCCTTGATATCTACAGGATCGGAGAAATTGCGGAGATACTTATCTGCCTTGCAGATACGATAATGCTTAGGATGATCGCTGTACTGGATGTAAGCCACACGCCAGGTATCATCACCGATAAGCTGGAAGGCAGAACTTCCTTCTGTCAGTTTATTTCCCTCGAAACTTACGAAGTCGTCATCGACAGGAGCGCCCCAACCATGGGTGAGATACTTGCTGGTAGCGGTGAAGATACCTCTCTTGCCACCCTCTTTCTTGATGAGCATGTGGTAGAGGCCATCGCTCTTTAGGAAATTGATATCGGCATCGATGGTAGCATAGCCCCAGTCGAAGAGTAGCTTAGGAGTGGTGAGTTTGGTGAATGTTTTGTCGGCATAACTGTAATACATGCGGTCGTACTTCTCCTCAGCACGGTTGAGCATGGAATAATAGATCATATATCCACCCTTCTCGCCGTTTTCCCAACGATAGTCAGGATCCCAGAAAATCTGAGGTGCCCATACACGGTTGATGGTGCTCCAATCCTTATAAGGAGATGTAGCTGTAGCAGCATCGCAGAAGTTCTGCATGCCCTTACGGAAATCGAAGGTAACGCTAGTCCAGTTCTTCAAATCCTTACTCTTCAGGAGATCGATACCATAGTTATCCCACTTGTGGCTCTTGCGAACGCACATATCGGTGGTAACCATGATGTAACCCTTGCCATTGTACATGCGGGTGATGTAGGCATCGCGGGTACCGCCTTCGATGCGGGCGTGCTCTTCTGGATTGAAGATTGGGTTGCCACCATTGATGTCCTGATAGTTGTAACCATCACGAGAAATGGCATAGGCTGTCCACTCACCCTTATCGCTCATGTGACAATAGAGATAACCATAATCTCCCTTTACAAGATTCTGTGCAGTCATTGGCATAAAGGCAGCCAATGCTAAAAGAACGGTTGATAATTTCTTTTTCATTTTCTGTTATTTCCTTAGTTTAATTATTATTAGCTGAAGTTTTTGAGTGCAAATTTACACTTTATATTTGGGAATACCAAATTATTAAGGGAAATATGGGGAGAATTCACGAATAATGGTCTTTTTTTATTGATTATTATTCATGGGACAGACGATGGAATCGCCTGGAACGGGGGCAGAAGGGGGACGGAACAGAAGACAAAGGAGAGGGAGGAAAGAAAAAAGGGAGGAAAACCTCATCACTGAGGTCAACCTCCCTACACTTATAGTTAAAAATAACCGATTTATTTGTTCAGGAACTTATCTACCTGGGCAGCAATCTTTCTGCCGCTTGCCATGGCGCGTACTACCAAAGAGGCACCACTGGCTGCATCGCCTGCCACGAATACATTCTCGGCAAACTCAGGCTGCTGTGGCTTCAGAAAGCCCATTGCCAGGAATACAGCCTCTGCCTTGATAATCTCCGGCTCACCAGCCTCTACCATCAACGGACGACCACCCTCTGGATTTGGCTTCCAGTCGATAGGCTGAACCTTCACACCTGTCAACTTACCATTCTTTCCCAGAAACTCCAGAGAGTTGATGTTCCAGCGGCGAGTACAGCCTTCCTCATGACTTGAAGTGGTCTTCAGGGTGCGAGGCCAGTTTGGCCAAGGATTCTTAGGATCCTCAGGGCCTTCTACAGGCTTCGGCATGATTTCTATCTGGGTTACGCTCTTGCAACCCTGACGATGAGCAGTACCGATACAGTCGGAACCCGTATCACCACCACCGATTACCAACACCTCCTTGCCCTTGCAGTTAACCAGTTCGTCCTTAGAGAACTCCATACCGGCAAGGATACGGTTCTGTTGAGAAAGCAGTTCGAGGGCGAAATAAACACCCTTCAACTCTCTTCCAGGAATTTTCAGGTCGCGGGCTGTCGGTGTACCGGTAGATACCACGTAGGCATCGAAGCCTTCTGGCAATTTAGTTACATCAATCTGCTGATTGTATCTGAACTCGATGCCCTCCTCTTCGAGAAGACGAAGACGGCGGTCGATGATGCTCTTGTTGAGTTTGAAGTTAGGAATACCGTAACGCAACAGACCACCGGCATTCTCACGTGCCTCGAATACTGTTACCTTATATCCCATGTGGTTCAACTGGTTGGCAGCTACCAATCCCGCAGGACCGGCACCGATGACAGCCACGGTCTTGCCATTACGCTCTGGAATCTCAACGTGCACATAATCCTCAGAGAAAGCGTGCTCCACGATGGCACACTCATCCTCACGGTTGGTGGTTGGTTCATGATCCATGAGATTCAATACACACGCCTTCTCGCAGAGTGCAGGACAGATGCGTCCTGTGAACTCCGGGAAGTCGTTGGTGGAATTGAGGAGACGGTAAGCCTGCTCCCAATCGCCCTTGTAGAGGGCATCATTCCACTCCGGTGCCTTGTTGCCCAGCGGACAAGCCCAGTGGCAGAAAGGCACGCCACAATCCATGCAACGGGAAGCCTGCTGTCGGCGGTCGTTGCTATTCAATGTCTGTTCTACCTCGCTGAAGTCGAGGATTCTATCGTGAATTGGTCTATAACCTGCTTCCTTGCGAGGTATAGTCAAAAATGCTTTTGGATTTCCCATCTTTTTTCTAATTTTAAAATTAGTAGTCTCGCTGCATATCCGCAATCTTCTGCTGCAACTTCTTTACCTGCTCCTCCTGGAGAACTCGCTTGTACTCGATTGGCACTACCTGGATGAAATCCTCTACGTAGTGGTTCCAGTCGTCGAGCATGGTACGGGCAAGCTTACTGCCGGTGTAGAGATAATGCTGACGGATCAGCTCGTGCAACTCCTTGCGATAGGTGCTGTCTTCCACAAGGTTGATTTCCACCATATCCATGTTACAGAAGTAATCGAAGTTGTGGTTCTTATCCCATACGTAGGCAACACCACCACTCATACCAGCGGCGAAGTTACGGCCGGTTTCACCGAGCACTACTACTCTACCGCCCGTCATATACTCGCAGCAGTGGTCGCCAGCACCCTCAATCACGGCGATGGCACCGGAGTTACGAACACCGAAGCGCTCGCCTACCTTACCATTGATATACAACTCACCGCTTGTGGCACCATACAATCCGGTGTTACCGGCGATGATGTTATCCTCGGCAGAGAAGTTGCTGCGGATAGGAGGAAGGATGGAAATACGACCTCCTGAAAGTCCCTTTGCGAAATAGTCATTGGTCTCACCCTCGAGCTTGAAATCCACTCCCTTAACCAGGAAGGCACCGAAGCTCTGACCTGCAGAACCCTTGAACTTCACGTTCACGGTCTTGTCTGGAAGACCCGCCTCACCATATTTCTCGGCAATCATACCACTCAGCATGGCACCGGCAGCACGGTCAGTATTCTTGATGGCGAAGTCGAGGTTCACCTCTTCCTGGTTCTCGATGGCACGCTGGGCACCACGGATGATCTGCTGGTCGAGTACATTGTCGAGGTTATGAATCTGCTCGGTAGTATGATAGAGCGAGCAATGACCTGTTTCACGATGCAGCAAACGGGAGAAGTCGAGCAAGTCGGCCTTTTCCTCGATGCTCTTAGCCACCTCTGGCTCTACGGCATCCGGACCCTCGGTAGGAACAATCTCCTCATCCTTCTTGCGGACGATGAGCTCTGTATGACCGATGATATCATTCAATGAGGTGTAACCCATCTCAGCCAGATACTCACGAACCTCCTCGGCGAGGAAGCGGAAGTAGTTGATAAGATACTTGTAGCTGCCACGGAAATGCGCACGGAGCTTAGGATCCTGTGTGGCAACACCCATAGGACAGGTATTCAGGTTACACTTACGCATCATGACACAACCCAAAACGATGAGGGCTGCCGTACCGAAACTGAATTCCTCAGCACCAAGCAAAGCCATCAGGATGATGTCTCTACCGCTCTTCAACTGACCATCCACCTGCAGGCGAACCTGGCCACGAAGACCGTTCTTCACCAGAGTCTGCTGGGTTTCAGAAAGTCCGATTTCAGGAGAGATACCTGCAAAACGCATACTTGATGCAGGGCTGGCACCTGTACCACCCTCGGCACCGGAGATGACGATGAGATCTGCCTTCGCCTTAGCCACACCGGCAGCGATGGTACCCACACCACTCTCAGCTACCAGTTTTACGGAGATAGCCGCCTTAGGGTTCACATTTTTAAGGTCGAAGATGAGCTGAGCCAAATCCTCGATACTGTAGATATCGTGATGAGGTGGAGGAGAAATCAGGCTGATGCCAGGGATAGAGTGACGGGTCTTGGCGATGACCTCGTTAACCTTGAAGCCAGGCAACTGACCACCCTCACCCGGTTTAGCACCCTGTGCCACCTTGATCTGGATTTCCTCTGCATTCACGAGATATTCTGTTGTCACACCGAAACGACCGGAAGCCACCTGCTTGGTCTTGCTGGAGAGGCTGATACCATCCTGTGTAGAATGGAATCGCTCGTTATCCTCACCACCTTCACCGGTATTGCTTCGAGCACCCAGGGCGTTCATGGCGAGTGCCATAGCCTCGTGAGCCTCCTTGGAGAGGGCACCGAAACTCATCGCACCGGTAACGAAGTGCTTCACGATTTCCTCTACCGGTTCCACCTTATCTATTGAGATAGGATTCTTGCGGAAACCGAAGAAGTCGCGGATGAAGATAGGCTCCGGCTTATCGTCAACGAGATGTGTATATTTCTTGAAGAGATCGTAATCACCCTTGCGTGTTGCGAGCTGCAGGGTGGCGATGGTCTCTGGGTTCCAAGCGTGCTTGATACCGTCCTTGCGGTAGTGGAACTGACCGAGACTTGGCAGGAAGTCGAGCTTCTTGGTCTCGAATGCCTTGTCGTGCAGGCGGATGGCATCACGAGCGATGGTCTCGAGTTCGATACCGCCGATGGTGCTCACCTCAGTTCCGAAATAGCTCTTCAGGAGGCTCTCGCTCAAACCGATGCTTTCGAAGATCTTGGCACCACGATAGCTTCGGATGGTAGATATACCCATCTTAGCCATGATCTTGAACAAGCCCTTCTTCACAGCCTTGATGTAGTTCTGCTCGGCTGTATGATAATCCTCCTGAATCTTTCCCTTCTTTACCAGGTCGTCGAGGATGGCGTATGTCAGGTATGGACAGAGGGCTGATGCACCGTAACCCAGCAGCAGGGCTGCGTGCATTACCTCACGAATTTCACCACTCTCAACGATAAGGGCAGTCTGCACACGCTTGCCAGCATCAATCAGATAATGATGTACGGCGCTCACGGCGAGCAGAGATGGGATGGCGGCATGAGTCTCATCCACGCCACGGTCGCTCAAGATGATGTAGTTGTAGCCATCATCCACGCTCTGGGCAGCCTGCTTGCAGAGTTCATCCAGAGCCTCATGCAGTCCTTCTTCGCCCTTGGCGGTTTCGAAGAGCATGTGGAGCTTTACTGTATTGAAGCCCTTGTAGCGGATATTCTGAAGGATATCCAGCTGGGTATTGGTCAGGATAGGATGTGGCAGACGGACCATCTTGCAGTTGCTCTCGTCAGGATTCAGAATGCCGGAACCTACTCTACCGATATACTCGGTAAGACTCATCACGAGGTTCTCACGGATGGAGTCGATGGCAGGGTTGGTAACCTGTGCAAACTGCTGACGGAAGTAGTTGAAGAAGATCTGTGGCTGGTCGGAAAGCACAGCAAGCGGCGTATCATTACCCATGGATGCAGTAGGCTCCTGACCCTTAGTAGCCATCGGGATGATGGTACCGTCGATGTCTTCCGCGCCGAAACCGAACTCCAATTCCTTGCGAGTGAGGTTTTCCACAGCGTTTTCCACTTTTCGTCCGCTGCGCAGCTTTTCCAGTTCTATACGGTTGGTGTTCAGCCACTTGCGGTAAGGATGAGCCTCTGCCAGGCGCTCCTTGATTTCGCCATCATAGTAAATCTTGCCTTCCTGTGTATCAATCAAGAGAATCTTACCAGGCTGCAGGCGGCCCTTCTCGGCAATCTCGGTTGGGTCGAAATCCATCACACCCACCTCAGAAGCCACAACCATCATATCGTTCTTGGTGATGGTATAGCGTGCAGGGCGCAGACCGTTTCTATCGAGCATACCACCGGCATAGCGGCCATCGCTGAAGAGCAGGGCAGCAGGACCATCCCATGGCTCCATCAGGATAGAGTGATACTCATAGAAAGCCTTCAGATCCTCAGAGATAGGGTTCTTGTCGTTGAAGCTCTCAGGCACCATCACTGCCATGGCGTGAGGCAGAGACAGACCGCTCATCACGAAGAACTCGAATACATTGTCGAGACTGGCTGAGTCACTCATATCAGGCTGAACGATAGGAGAAATCTCACGGATATCGCCCAGAGCCTCGCTGCTCAACACACTCTCACGAGCCTTCATCCAGGCACGGTTGCCACGGATGGTGTTGATCTCACCATTGTGGGCAAGGAGACGGAATGGCTGAGCCAGACTCCATGTTGGGAAGGTGTTGGTAGAGAAGCGGGAGTGAACCAGAGCCAGACCGCTTGTAAAATAATTATTAGTCAAGTCAGGATAGTACTGACGCAGCTGAAGGCTGCTCAACATACCCTTATATACGATGTTCGAATTAGACAACGAACAGATATAGAAATCAGGATCGCTGATTCGTTTCTCGATGCGCTTGCGGATGAGATAGAGGATGCGCTCGAAGACAGGCACCTTATCATCTGTCACACCTGTAATGAACACCTGTTTGATGGCAGGTTCATTGCTCAATGCAGCCTCACCCAGACAGTCTGGATTGGTAGGTACATTGCGGAGATGCATCAACTGAAGTCCCTCACGTTCAATCTCTTCAATCATGATAGAGAGAATATCCTGCTGTTTCTTCTCATCCTTAGGCAAGAAGACGAGACCCGTTCCGTATTTTCCCTTCTCAGGCACAGGGATACCCTGAAGAAGAATAAACTCATGTGGAATCTGGAGCATGATACCGGCACCATCACCCGTCTTGTTGTCGGCACCCTCAGCACCACGATGGCGCATATTCTCGAGGACCTTCAAGGCGTTATCGACCAGCTCATGACTCTTGTTACCGTGGATATTCACCACCATACCTACGCCACACGCATCGTGCTCATAGGCTGAACTGTACAATCCTTTTTCCATTTCTTGTTCGTTTTATATCGGTTATTTATAACTATCTATATATCATCTTATGTTGCCTATTTATACGCCTGTTCATGAACACCCGCCACGGCTCTGCCACTAGGGTCGTTCTGGTTCTTGAATGAGGCATCCCAGGCAAGGGCTTCGGCTGTAGAGCAAGCCACGCTAGGAATGCTAGGCACGCTCTTGGCAGCACTGTCGCTTGGGAAATGCTCGGCGAAGATAGAGCGATAATAGTACTCCTCCTTGTTCTGTGGAGGATTGATAGGGAATCGCTCGGCAGCATGCGCCATCTGCTCATCGCTTACGGCAGATGCCGTAATCTGCTTCAAGGTGTCAATCCATGAATAGCCCACACCATCGGAGAACTGCTCCTTCTGGCGCCATGCCACTTCCTCAGGAAGCAGATCGGCGAATGCCTCACGAACCACCTTTTTCTCGATGGTCTTATCCGGACACATCTTCAGCACAGGGTTCATGCCCATGGCTACATCCAGGAACTCCTTGTCGAGGAAAGGCACACGGCCCTCGATGCCCCATGCAGCCAGACTCTTGTTGGCTCTCAGGCAATCGTAGAGATAGAGCTTGCCCAGCTTGCGCACGGTTTCCTCATGGAAAGCCTTGGCATCAGGTGCCTTGTGGAAGTAGAGATAACCTCCGAATACCTCGTCGGCACCCTCGCCCGAAAGCACCATCTTGATACCCATGCTGCGGATTACTCTCGCCAGCAGATACATCGGGGTAGATGCACGCACGGTGGTAACATCGTAGGTCTCGATGAAGTAGATGACATCACGGATGGCATCCAAGCCTTCCTGGATGGTGTAGTTGATTTCGTGATGCACGGTTCCGATGTGCTCGGCCACCAGTCGTGCCTTTGCCAAATCAGGCGCACCCTTCAAACCCACAGCGAAGGAGTGCAGACGTGGCCAGTATGCCTTGGTCTCGCCACCGTTCTCCACACGGGTAGAAGAATATTTCTCGGCTACAGCAGAGATGACAGATGAATCAAGACCGCCACTCAGCAATACGCCGTAAGGAACATCGCTCATCAGCTGGCGCTTTACAGAAGTCTCCAGGGCATCGTGAATCTCCTTCACGGCAGCCTCTTCCTGAGGTTCCGCATCCTTCAGCTGGGCTTCAGCCTTCTTCTTATCATCAATCTGATATTTCTTCTGCATGGCAGCATACTCAAACCAGTCGCGGGTGTAGTAGCGCTTCATGCCAGGGTTCTTGCTGTAATAATAATGACCCGGGAGGAATGGCTCGTAGTGGTCGCACTGACCTTCCAGAGCCTTCAACTCACTTGCTACCAGCACTTTTCCATCCTTATCATAACCAATATAAAGAGGAATTACGCCGATAGGGTCGCGGGCAATGAGGAACTCTTCACGCTCGGCATCGTAAAGAGCGAAGGCAAAGATACCGTTCAGCTCTTCGAGCATCTTGGTGATACGGGCGTGGAGTGCATCCTCACCTTTATATATTAAGGTATCAAAGTTGGCATCTTCTCGCATCTCACGATAGAGAGAAAGAATCACCTCGCAGTCGGAACCCGTCTGATACTGGTATTTACCGGCAAAGTGGGCACGGATGTCCTGATGATTGTAAATCTCACCGTTTACGGCAAGCACCTGTTTCTTATCTGGTGCAAACAAAGGTTGGCGACCACTTTCTGGGTCAACGATGCTCAGACGCTCATGTGCCAGAATAGCGGAACCACCACAATAGATGCCGCTCCAGTCGGGTCCGCGATGGCGGATCTTCTGGCTCATGCGAAGCGCTTGCTGTCTCAATTCAGGAGTCTGCTCCTGAATATTGAAGATAGATACGATTCCACACATAATATTTTTTCCTTTCTTTTACGGTTATTTTTAACTATTATTCTCTCTTATTCACCTTGGCATGTCCCAACGATTGTTTCAGAAGCAAACCAAGCTAAAACAAAGCTTAAAATTACTATTTGCTACGTTTCGTGTGCAAAATTACAACTTTTTGCTAGAATAAAGAAAAGAACAGTAGCATTTTGTCTTTACTTTATCACAACAATAACATATCAACACATATTAAATTAAAATATACGATAAATTGAAAAGAAAAACACACAATTTAGTTACAATCTGTAAAATACAATCGATTTTAAGATAAATAAAGCGCTTCTAGAGCACATTTTACATCATATACGACCTTCTCCCCCCATACCCCAAAGAAATGCCGATCGCTCTTTGGTGGAACTATCGGCATTTAAAATAAAAATTTAAACTTACCAACGTAAGATTTTATCGTAAAACCTAAGAGCCTATTATGGCTGCAAAGTAAAACCTACTACCAGGTAAGCTTTTTCAGTGCTAGGATTAGCAGCTACCTGAGCGAAGACTGGAACAGAGAAAGAATCTGTAATCTTCAAATCCTTGGTAGCTTTCAGTGAAACATTGGTAACTGCAAAACCATTGGCATCACCATAGAAAGATGTTGCAAATGGAACTGCGCCTATACTTGCTGCCCAATCACAACCGCCCAACTTGAATGGGGCTGTAGCCTCAACATATGAAGAATAAGCACGGTCACCATCCTTATTTAATCCATCATGGCCTGCAAAGTTGGTGTACCAGTTCAAGGCAACTGGTCCAAAGTCATAACCTACGTTTGCCTCAAACACATGAGAAGTTTCATGTGCCTTATAGGCGAAATACTTCTCGTTAGGAGAGTTGAACCAGTAATCGGTTACGCCGATATGGAAACCACCGGTTTCATAAGCCAAGGTAAGGTCAAACTCCTTAGTATCCTCTGGCTGAGAGATACCTACACTTCCCCAAGCCGTCAGAGACAAGCCCTTGTAACCAATACCAAGTGTTGGCTGCAAAGAGACTTCTCCAAGTGACTGACCACGCCAGTAATACTGGTTTACAACATCTGCAGCGATGGTAGTTTCAACCTTGTCCTGCGCAGAAGCAGCAGGAGCAAAAGCAACCAAACCGAGTACAATGGCACCCATCTTCTTTATATTAAAAATCTTCTTCATATTCTCTCTTTTTATGTGATACACTTTTGTTTTTAAAAGTTTCGGCAGCAAAGGTGCTGCAAATCGAAGACAATACAAAATAAATCGCGATTTATTTATATTGTAGAGATGCAGCGTACCTTACTCAATGGTACTAATAATAACTCTGC
Organism: Segatella copri; assembly: GCF_949820605.1. Taxonomy (NCBI): domain Bacteria; kingdom Pseudomonadati; phylum Bacteroidota; class Bacteroidia; order Bacteroidales; family Prevotellaceae; genus Segatella; species Segatella copri. Next base: position 69,806 of record NZ_CATKVU010000006.1, on the reverse strand, counting down.
TCGCCAAAACTTCTGCTGAAAAATCTCTCTCGCTCGCTATATGAAAGTATCTTTAGTTGTAGCAACTTTCACCATGCTCGTAGATATCGAGACCTTCTTCCTCGATTCTCTTGTCAACACGGAGACCACAGATTTTCTTGATACCCCAGAAGAGGATAATACCTGTTACGGCTGCCCAAAGGTCGATACAGAGAATACCGAAGCACTGAGCACCAAAGAAACCGAAGCCACCACCATAAAAGGCGCCACCATCAAGGGCGAAGAGACCGGTCATCAAGGTACCGAAGATACCGCATACACCATGTACTGAACTTGCACCTACAGGGTCATCAATATGAAGCTTTGTATCAATGAACTCGATAGAGAATACCAAGATGATACCTGCCAAGAGACCGATGATGGCAGAACCCAATGGACTAACCAAATCGCAACCAGCAGTAATGGCTACCAAACCAGCCAAGATACCATTCAATGTCAATGAGAATGATGGCTTGCCATACTTGATCCAAGATGTGAACATAGTACCCAAACCACCGCAGACTGCAGCCAAGTTGGTTGTCAGGAATACGTGACTGATAGCAACACGGTTAACCTCACCAGAAGCAGCGAGCTGAGAACCAGGGTTGAATCCGAACCATCCGAACCAGAGGATGAATACACCAAGGGCAGCAGCCATCAGATTGTGACCTGGGATAGCAGTACTCTTACCATTGCGATACTTACCAAGACGAGGACCTAAGCAGATAGCACCCACCAAGGCAAGTACACCACCAACACTATGTACGATGGCAGAACCTGCGAAATCATGGAAGGCTGCACCGAAGGTGTTCATCATGAACGAACCTGCCTCGCTGTTGCAAAGCCAACCGCCACCCCATGTCCAGTGGCCCTCTACAGGGTAGATAATCAATGAAATGAAGAATGAGTAAACGCAGTACATGGAGAACTTGGTACGTTCTGCCATAGCACCTGAAACGATGGTAGCACTAGTAGCGCAGAATACGGTTTCAAACATCAGGAAGCCTTCAGTAGGAAGACCGGCTGCATTTGTATAGAAAGACAAATCACCGAAGTTAGGCATACCGATGAAACCGGCGCCATCACTACCAAACATAAATCCGAAACCTACGAACCAGAAGAGAACGGAACCGATCATAAAATCGACAAAGTTCTTAAACAAGATATTCGCGGTGTTTTTACTACGGGTAAAGCCCGCCTCGCAGAGGGCAAATCCCGGCTGCATGAAAAAGACCAACATGGCTGCCAAGAGCATCCATACGGTATCTACTGAAATTCCTAAATCCTGTACACTCATAATCTTTTTACTGTTTAGTGTGTAGTGTTTAATGTTTAATTGGCATGCGCCCTCACTACACAAGATTCATAAAATTTTAATAAAACGTTTAATGTTAGCCATCAAAGCCGTGCTTATGCTACCCATCTAAGTAAACATTAAACACTAATCACTATTTCTCCTGCTCAGCATTATAGAGAGCGATGTCGCCTCTTTCACCTGTACGGATTCTTACGGTATCCTCTACAGGAATTACAAAGATTCGCCCATCACCAATCTCGCCTGTACGGGCAGCCTTCTGGATGGCATTAATCGTTTTCTCTACGTTCTTGTCGCGCACGACAATATTCAGCAACACTCGCTCAATACTGCTGGTATCATACATGACACCACGATAGATTCGAGCCTGTCTCATCTTACCCTCTCCTCTTACATCGTAGTAAGAAAACCACTCGATGTCGGCGGCAAGCAAAGCTTCTTTTACATCCTCAAACTTAGTCTTACGGATGATTGCTTCAATCTTTTTCATGTTAATCTCTCCTATTAATTAATTTACATTTTGTTTGTTTTCTGGTGCAAAGGTACGACATTTTGCTTAATATTCCACAATATCACTTACTTTTTTGATGTTAATATTTTCATTTAATTATTATTTTGTATAGTTCTTTTTAAAATATAGAACAAAATGAAAGCAAATTACACATTATTCGTTTCATTTTGAAACAAACAATAAAAAAAACCGCCTGAAAGGCCACAAAGACCCCTCAAGCGGCAAACCTAAAAACAATCTCTCAACCCTAAAACTAGGGTCACTTTATTATTTAAACTTAATCTTATACCCATATTTCCGCATATATCTGAGTTTTATAACGGAAATTTTATTTTGAATGTAAATTCACAATCAGCATAATGGAGACGATACTTCTCCATAGGCTTGGTCATCTAACTGTCGATGCAGCCCAATGGATACTGGCATTTCTGGATATGCAACTGCACGAGTCCCTTATCCACCAGATCACCATTGTGTTGTCCCCATGCATGCGTCTTCTCGATACCAGAATCCAAATCCTCTACCAGATAAGGAATGGCACTGCACTCCATAGGTTCATACCCCTCGAAGATAATCCCCTTGCCGGTGGTTGGATTAAAGATAGAGAAATAGCGGATATCGGTATGGTTACCACTCTCCTGCGGACGGATATATGGATAATATTCATCCTTCACGTCAGACTCGTACTTGCCGATAAAAGCAGAAGAATGACGATCTACGCAGTTCTCTTCAGGACCTCTACCATAATACTCGAGCTTAGAGAAAGTAGCAGGCATCTGCAACTGCAGACCGAATCCGAACAGATCGGCAACCCGAACCTCCCTGTCGGTAGTCATCTTCTGGGTAACATTCCCCTCGCCTGCAGCACTGATGTCATAGCGGAGCATCAGCTGAGCTTTCCCTTCAGGCATATCGAAGAGAGCTGTCAGCACCATATGCTAACAGACATTCCCAGTGCGCTGACCTTCACATAAGAGTTGGTTTCCTCCACCTCCACTCATGCCGGTTGACACCCTTAATCAGTACAGGCTTGCCGTTCACCAGCAACTGGGCGTTCTTGATTTCCACATTGCGGAAGCCCACCTTCTGCAGAATCATCTCCGCTATCCCCGGCTTATTCTTCAGAGAGATGTATACCTTATATAAATAAGGTGTCTCAGCAGTCCAAGCCTTCACCTTCGGTACTTTGATTACACCCTGAGTTCCGGTAGCCGACGCTATTTGCTTGCCATCCTTATCGCACAAGGCTACAATCACATCAGCCTTGCCGTCTTCACTATATCCCACATACTTGCCGTTCACCCAAAGGGTCAGGTTGCTGGTAGCCGAACCTACATGGAAATAGACATCCTTGCCCTTCCAGTCCTTAGGAAGTTCACAGCAAGGCGAGGCAAAGCGATACATTTGCCATATTTCTGATGCTCATATCTGTTTTTTTATTTTCTGAAAAACATAGAGTTATCTACTGGTGTAAACTTCTGCTCGCTGTCCTTGCGCATTTCAATGCCGAGACTGCTCCACCATGAAGGCCAGCCGCCAACGATATTGCTGAGGAAAACCACCTTGAAAGGATGCAATCCCTTAGCCAATGCTACAGAAGTATCATGATTGGTACCAGCCTTCACATCCCCCTCGTTGCTGATCATTAGTTTGTTATCAATCCAAACCTGCTCCAGACGGGAAGAGAGATAATAGACACCATCCTCCGGAATATTGATGTAGCCCTCAGCGATGGCAGCATAATTATTGGCACCGCGCAAGGTAGCAGCATCATCCTTCTGCTGAATCTTCATCTGCTCCAAGCCCTCGATGTTTGCACACTCCCAGGCAGCATCAGCCCATTCCAGCTGGTCAACCTTCAGATAGTTGCCCTTAATGCGCTTCATCTGCAACCCAGGTTTTGCGCCCTCCACCTTAACAGCAGGAGCATAAGTTTGCTTCTCAACATCAACGGTTCTGATACGGCTCATCTTGCCTGAAGGCAATATGGTTGCTATCTTGATGATGGTGTTTCCACTCACCCTGATAGGCTCTGCATAAGCCGCAGAAGAAGGAGTTGGTGTACTTCCATCCAATGTATAAACCATCTTCATAGGACGCGAGGTGGTAAAGGTTACCGCAGTATCCCCAGTAATAACTACCTTATCGCAAGACCCGAAAGGCTGCTCAGGTAATGGGATATGATAACGGATATGACGCTCGTCCAGACGAACACAATTTGCATCCAGTCGGCGGCAGAAATCCTTGAAGTTTTTCCTGTTCACTGGCGACCATGCAATCTCAGAGAGAGCAATGGCACGAGGATACATCATATACTCCATCTTGGCATTGGAATACATATATTCCGACCAGTTGTTACACTGAACGCCCAAGATATGATGAGCCAGTCCCAACGCCTTGATGGTATCAGGTACCGGATTATAATTATAGGTAGAAGCCAGATATCTAGGAGGACTAGGAATGGTTACAGGCTCCACCTTGCTGTCGCCCTGATACCAGTCGAGATACATACCTTCGCTGCCCGGCGTCATGATGACATCATGCTTCTGCATGGCAGCCTCGATACCTCCTTCCGTTCCACGCCATGACATCACGGTAGCATTCTCACTCAATCCGCCTTCCAGAATCTCGTCCCATCCGATAATCTTTCTGCCACGCTTCTCCAGCATTTTCTCTATGCGCTTGATAACGTAGCTCTGCAGTCTTTCCTCAGCCGAATGCTTTCCTTCTGCCTGCAAGCCCTCAGTCTGAATACGCTTCTGACAGGCAGGGCAGTTTTTCCAACTCGTCTTCGGACACTCGTCGCCACCGATATGGAAGTACTTACCTGGGAAGAGAGGAACAATCTCACTAAAGATGTCATCCAGGAAGCGGAACATATCTTCCTTGCCCGGACACATCACGATATCCTCTACACCCCAAACTGTTCTCACCGACCACTGCTCACCTTTGCATGAAAGATAAGGATAAGCAGAGATAGCTGCCATCATGTGACCAGGAAGGTCGATTTCCGGAATCACGGTAATATAGCGCTTGGCAGCATAATCCACTATTTCCTTAATCTGCTCCTGGGTATAGAAACCGCCATAAAGAGAGCCATCGCCCTCGGTACGGATACTGCCCACAGAAGTAAGTTTAGGATATTTCTTGATTTCGATACGCCAGCCCTGGTCTTCCGTCAGATGGAAGTGCATGGTGTTCACCTTGAACATAGACATCAGGTCCAGTTGCTTCTTCACATTCTCGACAGAAATGAAATGGCGGCATGGATCAAGATGGAATCCACGGTAGCCGAAGCGTGGAGCATCCTGGATATCACAGCATTGTGCTACCCATTTCACCCCATCCACCCGGGTTGCGCTCTCTATCTGGGCAGGGAGTAACTGCATGAAACTCTGCATACCGTAGAAGGCGCCCTTGGCGGTCTTCGCCTTGATAACAACCCCCTTGGCGGTTACGGTAAGGCGATAACCTTCCTCAGCAATTTTCAGCGAAGGAGAAATCTGTATAGAGATATTCCCCTTCTTTCCACCTACCGTTACCTCATAACCTGTAGAAGCCTTCAGTTTGTCTGCCATGTACTGGGCGATATTTCTGCCTTCAGCTGTCTGGTAAGCGATTACCACCTTCTGTGGCAATACGAACTCACCTTTCTGTACCTGAGTCTTCACCGGTATCGGGATAATATTAATATTGGCAGCAGATGCCGGAGAGGAGATACCACCCAGCATCGCTGCACAGGCTACAAACGAGCCTAATAAACGATTGAACTTTGTCATGACATTAAATATATTAATAAGGTATTACAATGGCTTGTACTCCACGAAAGCCTCCATGGCCTCATAGCATGCCAGACCCAACTGGTCGTAGAGCGATGCTGTAGCACGGTTACGGTCCTCGGCTCTCTGCCAGAACAGGCGCTCATCATTACCCAAGAAAGGAGCACTCTCCATCTGCGACTGATGCTTGAGAATAGAGTTACGCTTTGCCCGCAACTCCTCAGGGCTCAATGGAACACACATTTCGATATTCTCAATCTCCCATTCTGCCCAGGCACCACGATACATCCAGATGCGACAGTCCTTCAACCATTCTGCACCCGCTTTCTTCTCTTCGTCGATAGCTGCCAGAACGGCATCGGTACACTTCTTGTGGGTTCCATGAGGGTCAGCAAGGTCGCCGGCTACATAAATCTGATGCGGCTGCACCTTCTGCAACAGAGCTCTCACTATCTCTACATCCTTCTCGGTCATAGGCAACTTCTCTATCTTGCCGCTCTCATAGAATGGCAGGTCGAGGAAGTAGACATGGTCAAGCGGAATATCATTATAGGTACAAGCGGTACGAGCCTCACCACGGCGAATCAGTCCCTTGATGGTCAGGATATCTCTTGTATCGAAGTCACTCTCCTTCTTCTTGGCAAAGAAGGTCTTGATTTCCTTATATTTATTAGAGATGATGCTGTCTTTTGAGTCTGCAAAAAGCTGGTTGAAACCATTGATAAAGTGCATGAATCTTGTTACTTCCTCATCACCCACAGCAATGTTTCCTGATGTTTCGTAAGCTATATGCACATCGTGGTTCTGCTGTACCAGTCGCCGGATGGTTCCTCCCATTGAGATAACATCATCATCTGGGTGTGGAGAGAACACGATAACCTTCTTAGGGAATGGTGTTGCACGCTCCGGACGATAGGTATCATCGGCATTCGGCTTACCACCTGGCCATCCGGTAATGGTATGCTGCAAATCATTGAAAATCTTGATATTGGCATTATAGGCTGAGCCATAGAGAGCCAGAAGTTCACTCAGTCCGTTCTCATTATAATCCTTATTGGTCAACTTCAGGATAGGCTTACCGAGTTTCTGGCAGAGCCATACCAGTGCAGAACGCACCAGTTTATCACTCCACTGGCATGAAGTTACGAGCCATGGATGCTCGATACGCGTCAGATGGTGAGCTGCACCTAGGTCGATGACAACATGAGCATTCGGATGAGTCTGAAGGAATGATGCCGGCAGGGTATCTGTGATAGAGTTCTCCACCACCTTCTGCATAATCTCTGCCTTCTCTTCGCCCCAGGCTGTCAGATAGATGCTCTTGGCTGAGAGTAAGGTAGCGATACCCATGGTGAGCGAACATGGAGGAATGGTTTCCTTGGTCTGCTCACTGTTCTCCATCTCTTCGCGAGAGGTATTGCCGATGAGGATGATACGGGTCATCGACTGGATGCCCGAACCTGGCTCGTTGGCTGCAATATTACCCGAACGGCCTATACCTATGAGGGCTACATCGAGACCGCCAAAGGTCTTGATACGCTGCTCATAAAGACGGCAACTGTCCTGTACGGCATCCTGTGCCACAAAACCATCCAGTGTAAAGATGTTCTGCTCAGCCACATCCACATGATTGAGGAAACGCTCCTTCAACTGGTTGATGGTACGGAGAGAGCTGTCCTTCTGGAGCGGATAATATTCGTATGCATTGAATACAACAACATTGCGGAAGCTCAGGGTCTTCTCGTTGTAACGGCGAACGAGGTCATCGTATACAGAATAGAGAGAAGAACCGGCACCCAGCGCCATCACATAGAATTTGCCTTCCTGCTGTGCCGCCTTGATACCAGCTTCTATTTTATCAGCTACATGACTGGCACCTTCTGCCATAGAGGCAAAGATATCTGTATGAATCTTCTCCATTCTGGAGATTTCAGAGTATTCTACAGTCGTCTTTGGCTTGTAGAACTCTACAGGTACTTTATTGAGTACGATTTGCGAACTAAGATTGAGTCTCATATCTTTATCTATATTTAAATAGGTTATGTTATATTTTTTTTTAAATGACGGATTAGAGTTCAGATGCCATTGCCGCAGCACCCAGGATGGCAGCCTTGGCTCCATCCAGTCCGCTCATCAGGAACTTAGCCTTACCTTTATATAATGAGAGCACATGCTCGTTATATGCTTCTTCAATAGGACGGAAGAGGAGATCGCCAGCCTGTGCCAATCCTCCGAAGAAGATAAAAGCCTCCGGGCTCAGAAAGGTAGCTATCTCTGCACAGGCCTTGCCGATTCTTGTACCGGTTTGTCTGAACACTTCCTGTGCCAGTGTATCTCCTGCCATGGCAGCCTTATAAACCACATAAGATGTAATTTCTTCCCTTGGAATATTTCTCAGCTCAGTTGCCACGGTTGATGCTTCGAGCATGGCCAAGGTAGTACGGACCACGCCTGTAGCCGAACAGTAGGTCTCCAGACAGCCCTTTCTGCCACAGCCGCATGGTCTACCGTCAGGATCCACTACCATGTGTCCCAACTCACCGGCGAAACCGTCGCAACCATAAATCAGCTGCCCGTTAGCCACGATACCCGATCCTACGCCTGTTCCGAGAGTGAGTTCTACGAAGTTTTTCATGCCAACCGCAGCACCATATTTCATTTCTCCCATAGCAGCCGCATTTGCATCATTGGTAATAGCAACCGGAATGCCCAGTTTCTCTGCAAACATGTCAGCCAGCGGTACAATGCCCTTAGCCCATACCAGGTTTGCCGCATTTTCAATGGTTCCCTTGTAGTAGTTACCACAAGGCGCACCAATGCCCATGGCACGAATTTTCTCCATACCACCTACCTGTTCTACTATCTGCATCACAGCTTTTACCGATTCCTCTACGTATTGTTCCACGCGTTGGAATGCCTGGGTCTTGATTGAGACGGTAGCTATTATTTCTCCATCCCCATCAACGATACCGAAAACGGAATTGGTGCCACCCAAATCCAAACCAATCACTAAAGACTTTACATCGTATTCCATAATTCTTTTAATAAAATAGATTAAAAACAAATAATGAGGAGCAGCACAAACTGCCATTTATTAAATTCTTTATTAATATTTACCACATTACTAAAATATTTTATTTTGCAAAGTTACTAGTTTTATCAAACACTACAACAAAAATAGCGTTAATATTTCTAAAACAGAAACATTTTTTATACTTTAAGCATTCTTATGACTGGAGCACCTGCATTTTGCTCTCATCTGCCACCGATTAAGTGTAATTTAATCCATATTAAGAGAAAAATTTAGTGTAGTTTTACACACTATATCAAATACTTACGGAAGAATTATACTTTATCGCTCTTCAAAGCTACTCACTCCTTCATCACCCCTTTTGCGCACTTACGTATCCAACCCCTCTATATATAATAAGGTATAAGAGGAAACCGGATGTCCGAAAACTACGAAAAGTATACTATTTTTTACTATTTAAGTTTTATTAACTGCAAAAATATTGTATCTGTCCGAAAAAACATTATCTTTGCAAATAAAAAATATTAGTTATGAAAGTCGACTTAATAAAATATATTAGTAAGATAAACGAAAAGCCCTCAGCTCAGGGCAAGCTCCTGGAGCAGTTTATCTCTCACGGAGCCTCCACCATCCCAGAGATATCGAAGGCTATCGGAGTTAGCTTACCGACAACAACAAGTGCCCTCAACGAGTTGATAAAAGAAGGACTCGCCAGAGAGATTGGAAAGAAAGACAATTCTTCGGGACGCATCCCGATGGTTTACGACCTCGTTCCAACAGCAGGCTACTTCATCGGTGTCAATCCTGAGATGAACTGCCTGGCACTTGCAGCAAGCGACTTCGCAGGCAATCTGATTACCGAAAAAACAAGAGTGCCTTACGTATATAAGAACTCTCCAGAAAACCTGGAAGAGATAAGCAGAATCATCAATGAGTTTATCGAAAGCCTTCCTGTTTCAAGAGAAGAAATACTTCAAGTTTGCGTGAATGTGGCTGAGCGCGTGAATCCTGTACAGGGAAATGCCTACAACATGTTCACCTTCCTGAAAGAATCATTGACCGACAAGTTGACCCAGCTCATACAGCTACCTATATGTATCGAGAACGATACCCGGAGCATGGCTTTCGCTGAGTTGATTAAGGGACAGTGCAAAGGCCTGAAAGACGTCATCTTCGTGAACGTATGCTGGGGCATCGGAATCGGAATCATCATCGACGGCAAACTCTATTACGGAAAGTCGGGATATTCTGGCGAATTCGGTCACATGACTGCCTACAACAACAACATCATCTGCCACTGCGGCAAGATAGGTTGCATAGAAACAGAGGTTTCGGGCAGAGCACTCAAAAGGAAGCTCGTCGAGAAGATAAAGGAAGGAAAGACTTCTATCCTCTCAGAAAGAGTACTGAAAAAGAATGAAGATCTATCACTCCAGGATATTCTGGATGCCATAGCAAAGGAAGATGTACTTAGCCTTGCCACACTGCAGTACATAGCAGACGAACTTGGCAAGCAGCTGGCAGGAGTCATCAACATCTTCAACCCTGAAATGCTGGTCATCGGAGGAGAAATGTCGGTTACAGGCGATTACCTCACACTACCGGTAAAGATGGGCATCAAGAAATTTTCTCTCAACATCATGAATGAGGATTCTAAAATCGTTACCTCAAGCCTGAAAGGCCTTGCAGGAATCACGGGAGCCTGCCTGATAGCAAGATACCGGTTTCTAAATGACAATAAGCAAACATAAACAACAATAACAATGAAAAGTAGATTAATTCTAACACTGTTTATCATCACTTCAACAGTTGTTATGGCTGACAGCAAGAAAGAAAAGACAATATTTCTTGACGAGTTCAATAGTTCTGAATCAATTCCTAACCCAAAAGTTTGGAAACTTGCAGAATATTTAAATGTAGCCTGGGCGCGACATTTCAAGAACGTAAATGAATATGAAAATGTGAAAGTAGAGAATGGCTATCTCAAACTTAAAGCAAGCAAAGACGACGGCTTATATAAAACAGGTGGTATCCATACGATAAAGGGGTTTGGCAAGAATACCCGAGTAGAAGTAAAGGCAAGGTTAACCAAACGGGCTCGCGGTGCATTCCCTGCTATTTGGCAGATGCCAATTGGAGGAGAAATCTGGCCTAGAAGCGGCGAAATAGATTTAATGGAATGGATACAAAAGACTCCAGATGAATTTTATCAAACAGTACATACGTATTATATTAATGGAGATACTGGCTCTGCAGGGGTAACCAATCCTAACAGAGATTCCAACTTTGATGTTACACAGTTTCATGTATATGCAGCAGAAAGGACTGACGAAGCTGTAATATTTTATGTAGACGGAAAAGAAACTTTCAGATACAAGAATATGAATCTGCCAAAAGAAAAGCTGCAATTTCCGTTCTGCGATTATAATTTTGACATAATTCTAAACTGTTCCCTAGGAGGTGTGCTTAACGGGCAGCCAACTTGGGCAGGCATAATACACGATGAAGACTTACCAGTTGAATTGTGGGTAGACTGGGTAAAAGTCATAGAATGCGAATAATCAATATAACATTTTAACTAACAATATATAATAATCCTATGAACAAAAGAGCATATTTGTACATTGCGGCTCTACTTGGTATCACATCACCATTTTATGCCGCCCCTGCATCAGCAGCTCAGACCTATTCAAAAACTGCTATGCAACAACAGAGTTCCTGCAGTGGTAATGTTAAAGACTCTAATGGAGAACCTATCATCGGTGCTACAATCAGAATCGAAGGGAGCAACGGTGGTACTGTAACTGACCTTGATGGTAATTTTACCCTAAAAGACGTCAAAATGGGAGTTAAAATTACAATTTCTTCCATCGGCTACAAGACAAAGACTATAATATGGAATGGCGGTTCTATCCGTGCTACACTGTTAGAAGACAGCAACATGCTTCAGGAAACTGTAGTTGTAGGTTATGGAGTTCAGAAAAAAGCAAACCTTACAGGTTCTGTATCGGCAATCACATCTAAAGACATCGAAGGTGTGCCAGTAGCAAACACCGCTACCCTATTACAAGGAAGAATGACAGGTGTCAACATTACAATGAATGGTGCCCAAGCTGGTAATGATAATCCGGAAATTAGAGTACGTGGCGTAGGAACATTTGGTAACAGTAATCCTATGGTTCTCATTGATGGCGTAGAAGGAACATTAAGTCAACTCAGCGATATTTCACCTGCAGATATTGAGAATATTTCTATTCTGAAAGATGCCGCATCTGCCGCTATATATGGTGTACGTGCAGCAAATGGCGTAATCCTCATTACAACAAAGAAAGGTTCAGCCGGATCTGTAAAAGTAAACTATGGAGGAAGTTATTCTATCCAGAGCGCAACTGTTTTACCAAAGTTTCTCAACAGTTACGATTGGGCCATCATGCGTAATGAAACTAATCCTGGTTCTTACGACCAAGCTGCGCTTGAAAAGTTAAAAAATGGCTCTGATCCAGACCACTATGCTAACACAGATTGGATGGATGAAATCATGCAGACAGGTCACATGCAGCAGCATAGTTTATCGGTATCAGGTGGTTCTGAAAATGTACAATTTATGACATCTATTAACTATTCTGACCAAAAGGGTATAATGAAGGAAACTGGAGTACGTAAACTAGGCTTCCGTTCCAACGTCAACTCTAAATACAAAAGATTTAGTTTTGGGTTAAATATAGCAGGAAATTTTAATGATGTAACAGCCCCAGGAAAGAATGTTGCTGGTGAAGGAGGTGTAATGCGATTGATTTCATGGTTTGCACGCCCAACTGTACCTTCACGCTATACCAATGGCCATTATGGTTATGTAGATGGTTCTAATAAAGATGCAGAAGCGTTTAAAAATCCATTAGAGGCTATCAATCTTGGATATAACAAGAATAATGCATGGCGCTTTAACGGAAAGGCAACCATTGGTATTGACATCTATGATGGTTTAAAATTCCAGACTAGTTACGCATATACATTCTATAACAAAGCGACAAAAAGCTACTCACCTAGCGATATAGATGCACGCTATGACGCAGAAGGAAACATGCTGAAAGTAGGGTCTGTAAACAATCAATTAACTGATTACAGATATCGTGAAACCATGTGGACTAATGAAAACCTTCTTACCTATAACAAGCGTTTTGGTCTTCATACAATCAATGCATTGGCAGGTCATTCTATTATTGGCTACGATGAAGAAGGTTTAACTGCATCTAAGCAAGGTTTCCCTACCAACAACATCTATGAGCTAGATGGTGGAACCAAGAATCCTAATACAGGAGGTAATGCCGGTGCTTATCGCTTACAGTCATTCTTTGGACGTATACAGTACGATTATGACAACAAATATCTCTTCGAATTCAATGTTCGACATGATGGATCTTCACGCATGCCAAAATCACACCGCTATGCAACATTTCCTTCTGTATCATTAGGTTGGGTCTTCACCAGTGAGAAATTTATGGAAGAACAGAGCAAGTGGCTCTTCGGTAAGCTCCGTTTTTCTTGGGGAAAGTTAGGTAATCAGGAAATCGGAAATTATCCTTACACTGCAACCTATGCAGCAAGCGGCAACTACTATTTTGATCAGAGTGGAACTCCTCAGGCTGGTCTTATACAGAATTCAGTTCCAAACGAAAATATCAAGTGGGAGACTACACGCAGCGTGAATATTGGTATTGATCTCGGATTCTTCAACAATAAGGTAACCACCTCATTCGATTGGTTCGACCGCAAGACTTCTGATATTTTGATGCAGCTTTCTATGCCAGGTACGTTCCTCGGATTATTGAGTGCTCCTTATCAGAATGTTGGTGAAGTTCGTAACCGTGGTTGGGAATGGAGTGCTAACTATCAAGACCACCGCGGTGACTTTGGCTGGTATGCAGGTTTCAATGTAACCCATGTAAAGAATGAAATTCTCTATATGGGCGGTTTAGATGAGCGTATCAGTGGTGAAACCATCAATAGAGTAGGTGATGCTATTGGTTCTTATTACGCTTATAAGGCTATCGGCATCTATCGTACAGAGGCTGATCTCAACCGAACTAATTCAAAGGGTGAGAAGATTAAACAGAATGGTATTGAGCCAAAATTGGGTGACATCATGTATCAAGATACTAACGACGATGGAAATATTACACCAGACGACCGTGTGATTATCGGTAATCCATTCCCTAAGTATTCATTCGGTTTTAATATCGGAGGATCTTGGAAGAACTTTGATCTCTCAACACTTTGGCAGGGAGTTACTGGAATTTACCGCTATAACTGGGAATCCACTAGTGACTGGCAGGGTAACCGCACAGATCGCTGGTTAGACCGTTGGTCTGAAAGTAATCCAAATGGTTCTATGCCACGCTTGGGTTATAACTTCAATGATACATTCTCTTCATTCTGGTTGTCAAAAGCAGATTACTTGCGCTTAAAGAACTTAGAGGTAGGGTATACATTCGACCAGCTTGCAAAATGGGGTGTATCCAAGGTTCGTGTCTACTTCGCAGCAACCAATCTGCTCACACTCACTTCTTTAGATAACTACGATCCAGAAAAGACCAGTGGAGATTCACGTAACGATATCCACCCTAACATGAAGAGCGTATCATTCGGTGTTAATATTAATTTCTAAAATAGGAGGACTTTACAATGAAACAGAATAGAATATTCAACTCTATAAAAGTTGCGTCATTTTGCAGTATGATGGTGCTTACAGCAACATCTTGCTCTGACGACTTCTTTGATGTAAAAAACCCTAATGAGATTTCTAGTTCAACCTTCTGGAAAACTGAGTCAGATGCCTTGATGGCGCTTACGGGTTGTTATGACGCTATGCAAAATGGCGATTTGAACAACGATTATATTGATGGTGGGAAATTTGGTTTTCTCACCCGTGAAACTTGTACAGACAATGGTGGACACTCTTGGGGTAACTGGATGCTCGGTTCCTCTATTGCACAGGGAACATCAACAGCAAACGATCAGTGTTTCTCTAAGTATTGGAATGCGAACTATGAGCTTATCAAGCGCTGCAACGCATTGCTCGAGAATGTTGATGAAATCAGTATGAGCGACGACAAGAAGGCTGCTTTTAAGGGTGAAGCTATAGCTTTGCGTGCTCTCGGATATTGTAACTTGGTTTCAGTATTCCGCGATGTACCTTATCTCGAAAAGCCATTGACATTGGCTGAATGCCAACCTGCCCGAAATACAAAAGAAGAAATTGCCACCAAAGTTTTAGCAGACCTCAAGAAAAATATTCCTAATATCCCTGTTAAGGGAAAAGCAGGTAAAGGTCGACTTACACAAGAAGCAGCATACGCTATCATGGGGCGTTTAGCTCTCTTTACCAAGCACTACGATGAAGCTATTGAGGCATACAACCATGTAATAGGTAAATACAGCTTGTTCACCTATGGTGATGGTTCTGATGGATATAAGAATTTCTCTGAGCTCTTCACAGAAAAGAATGAGGAATGCGATGAAGTAATCTTGGGTATTCATTATGCAGGACCTGGAAAGAACGAGGGTCAGACCTTCAGTATCAGCTGGGGTGGTCCGATGAATGCAGTTGAGGCTACTCGAAATCTCTGTGATGATTATTATTGCATTGATGGTCTGCCTATAGATAAATCACCCTTGTTCAAGGGTAAGACAGGCAAAGCAGCATACGATAAGGAAAATCCTGATTTTGCACGTTATGAGAATCGTGATCCTAGGTTGAAGGGAACTCTCTTTGTTCCTGGTATGAAGTGGCTCAACGATGTATATAATTATCCTAAAGAAGGTGGCAAGAAAATTCCTTCTGTTTCTCAAGTTGCCATTATGAAATGGTTCGTACCTGAGAATATGGCAAATGAGTATGATGGTAGTCTTGATTACTATGTAATCCGCTATGCAGAAGTTCTCCTTTCTCTTTCTGAAGCTATGATTGAGAAAGGTGGATATAGCCAAGAGCAGATTACCAAGTATATCAATGAAGTACGTGAACGTGTTCATATGCCAAAGGTTGAGGCTGTTGAGGGTAATGGTTTGTCAACCGAACAACTTCGACAGATTGTTCGTCACGAACGTCGCGTCGAGCTTGCTTTTGAGGATCTTCGCTTTGCAGATCTCTACCGCTGGGGCGAATGGAAGGATGCTATCGAACGTATGAATAAAGAATATGAAACATACGGTATGGGAGATTATTCCCGTTCTTACAGAGGGTCTCAGGATGATGTGTGGCCAATCCCACAAAATGAGATTGATACCGATCTCAACTTAAAGCAACATAAAGAATGGGGAGGAGAATGATTTTATAACACGATTCGGTTTAATTTCATTTTTGATTTCACATTTTAATAAACGTTATCAAATTCTAGAAGAGGGTGTGTCATAAGTCTGTGGCGCACCCCTTTTTATTTTTTGCCTTTTCACAGATACGAAATCTTTAAAAAACATTTTTATTTACAACAAAGCCCAAACTTTCACAAGCTCGGGCTTTGTCTTTCCGCAAAAGATTTGTATCTTTGCAGAAAACTTCTTTAAGTATGGCAAAGATACAAATAAAATCTGAAACTCGGCACGAATTGAGCTTTTTTCCTAACTCTTTCGATGATTATGTGCCAAAAGACAGCAAAGTTCGTATGGTGGATCGTATAGTTCGCAGTATGGACATCAACCCTCTCATGGATACCTATGATGGGATTGGTGCTCCTCCTTATAGTCCGAAGATGCTTCTAAGTTTAGTTGTTTTTGCCTATATCAATGGCGTTTATTCCTGTCGTGGCATAGCGGACGCACTTAAATACGATGTTCGCTATATGTGGATTTGTGGAGGTAAGCAATTATCTTTCGCAACAATCAACCGCTTTAGATCCCATCATATGATTAAATGCATCGACTTTTATTTTGATGCAGTCGTCGCCATATTGTTTGAAAAGGGCGTGATTAGTCTGGAGGAACAATATGTTGATGGTACTAAGATAGAGTCGAAAGCAAACAAGTACACGTTTGTATGGAAGAAGACTGTGGAAAAGAACAGGGCTAAGCTCTTGGAAAAGACATCTGCTGCATTGGCTCAGATAAAAGAACAAATTCGCCTGAATGGCGGGAGTGACATTAGGGAAGAAGACAGCGAGCCAGCCACTTTCGCCAAGGATGTAGAGAGAAGTGCACGTTTGTGTGAGAGGCAAGTGAAGAACCTTCCTAAGGCAAAGCTTACAGGAAGAGAGAAGCAAAAGCTAAATACTCAGATAGATCACTTGTTCAAAGCCTCGGACAAACTGCGCGAGTATGAAAAATCACTGGATATACTGGGCGAGAGAAACAGTTACTCCAAGACTGATCCCGATGCGACCTTCATGCGCCTCAAGGAAGATGCCATGAACAATGGGCAGACAAAGCCTGCCTATAACCTTCAAATTGCGACAGAGAATCAATATTGGACGAATTTCGCCCTTTATCCCAATCCAACAGACACCCTGACCTTCAAGCCTTTTTTGGATAAGTACAAGAAAAGACATGGAAAGCAATCCAAGAGCGTCACCGCAGACTCAGGGTATGGCTCGGAGGAGAACTACGAGTACCTAGAGATGGAAGAGATGATGGGTTATGTAAAGTACAACTGGTTTCACAAGGAACAGCATAAGCCTTTCAAGGAGGATGCCTTCAACCAAGCGAACTTCTACTACAACAGGGATGATGACTATTATGTCTGCCCCATGGGACAACACATGGAACCTTGTGGACAACGGCAAACGAAAAGTGACTCCGGCTATGTGTCTGTCATTACATTATATAGAGCACAACGATGTGATGGATGTCCGCTTGGAAGTCTCTGCAAGAAATCCAAAGGCAACAGAACCATATATGTCAACCATAAACTGAATGCATATAAAAAGGAAGCCTTCCTGCTACTAACGTCTGAAGAGGGCTTGAAACACAGAAGCCAGCGACCGATAGAGCCGGAAGCTGTATTTGGGCAGATGAAGGCAGATATGCATTATAAGCGATTCAGGCATTTTGGAATGGACAAGGTTTACATGGATCTAGGATTGTTCGGAATGGGATTCAATTTGAAGAAATATTTGGGTATAAAACGATAAAACTCAATTTTGTTTTTTTTATCGTCAGGGATAACTATGCCCTTTTGTGAACTTTGGGGCTGTTTTGTTATCGATAAAACAAGAAAAGTAAAGTTTCTATACAATATAATAAGATTCCCTTTGTGAAGAAAGACTACGATTCAACTAGAATATATAGAAACACACACAAAAAAAAGGTGCGCCACAGACTTATGACACACCCTCTTCTTTTTGGGTTTTCAAGTTCAGAAGAGCCATTCGTATTAGGTTTGCCTACCGGTTCTTCACCTATGGGCATGTATGCAGAAATCGTAAAGGCTGTGAAGGCTGGCGAAATCTCTTTCAAGCACGTCCTCACCTTCAACATGGACGAATATGTAGGCTTGCCAGAGAGGTAATGATTCTCTGCAATGGTCATAACAAGTCACGTGCGCTCCAGGCTGCCATTGAGGGACCTGTTACCCAGGCATGGACCATCAGTGCTCTGCAGCTTCACCAGCATGGTATCATCGTCTGCGACGAAATGGCTACTGACGAGCTGAAGGCCAGCACATACAAGTACTTCAAGGAAATAGAAAAAGACAACTTATAGTTTTATCATAAAAAATCAACTATTCTATGTTATATCAACACATCATGTACGAGAATAGACTAGGTTGTGTGCCCTTCCTATTGTGAAACAGGAAGGGCACTGTTGCTTTATGAAGAATAAGAGAAATATTCTTAAGAAATATCCCGAAATTTTTGGTAATTACGAATATTCAGCGTACCTTTGCAAGATATAACTTAATACAAAACATTATGGCTAATAATTATCAACCTTTCAACCGATCTTTGCTGGCGATGGCTGCCCTACAAGCCTTGCCGCTATCTCTCTTCGCCCAAAACACCCCGCCCAACATTCTCTTCATACTGTGTGACGACATGGGATATGGCGATCTGGCTTGTTACGGCCAACCTTATATCCACACACCTAATATAGACCGGATGGCGCAGGAGGGGATGAGATTCACCCAGGCTTATGCCGGTTCTCCCGTCTCGGCTCCGTCGAGAGCTACCCTCATGACGGGTCAGCATACGGGACATACACATGTGCGTGGAAACAAGGAATACTGGAGAGGTGTGCCAATGGTAAAATATGGCAACAACGAGGAGTATTCTGTCGTAGGACAGGAACCTTACGACCCGCAGCATAAGATTCTGCCCGAAATCATGAAGGACAAAGGATATAGAACCGGTGTATTCGGGAAATGGGCTGGCGGATATGAGGGTTCGGTTTCTACTCCCGACAAGCGTGGCGTGGACGAATTCTATGGCTATATCTGCCAGTTTCAGGCTCATCTTTATTATCCTAACTTTCTGAACCGCTACAGTCGTGCAATGGGAGATACAGCGGTGGTAAGAGAGGTGATGGAACAGAACATCCAGCATCCGATGTTCGGCAAGGATTATTTCAAGCGCAAGCAGTATTCGGCCCGCATCATCCACGACAAGGCACTGGAATGGATTGACAGTCAAGACAAGGAACATCCTTTCGTAGGATTCCTTACCTATACCCTGCCGCATGCCGAACTTGCCCAGCCGGAAGACTCTATTCTAGAGAATTACCAGAGACAGTTCTTTACCGATAAAACCTGGGGCGGATGGGAAGATTCGAGATACAACGCTGCGGTTCATACCCATGCACAGTTTGCCGGAATGATTACCCGACTGGACCAGTATGTGGGCGAAATCTTCGCCAAGCTGAAGGAGAAGGGACTCGACAGGAATACCATTGTCATCTTTACTTCAGATAACGGGCCGCATGAAGAAGGTGGTGCTGATCCAGAGTTCTTCGGTCGCGACGGTAAGTTGAAAGGTCTGAAGCGCCAGTGCTACGAAGGCGGCATCCGCATACCATTTATCGCCTGGTGGCCTGAGCATATCAAGGCAGGAGCGGTGAACGATACCCAGTTTGCCTTTTACGACCTGCTGCCTACTTTCTGCGATTTGGCTGGCATCAGAAACTTTGCCAAGCGTTATACCAACAGAAAGTTGGCTGGTGATGGTTTCGACGGAATCTCTATCGCTCCTACCCTTCTGGGCAAGGATGCAGAGCAGAAACATCACGATTACCTGTACTGGGAATTTCACGAAACCGACCAGATTGGCGTGAGAAAGGGCGACTGGAAACTGGTGGTAGTAAAAGGCGAGCCGCGGCTCTATAATCTGGCTTCCGATATCCACGAAGACCATAATGTGGCGGCAGAACATCCTGAGATTCTTTCCGAACTCCTGGCTGCCATCAGAAAGGAGCATCGAGACAGCAAGGATTTCGAAATTACGCTGCCAAAGTTCTGATTTTCTCTCCCGGTTACAGAGAAATTACAACTAGATTCAAGAAAAAATGATGAACGACAACATAGCAAATCCCTTTGCCAAGCCACTATATGTAATGCTGAAGCCTGCGGGTGCCCATTGCAACCTGGCATGCAAATACTGTTATTATCTGGAGAAGAACAAGCTCTATCCCACTGCTCAGCGACATCTGATGAGCGATGAGATGCTGGAACAGTTTACCCGAGAATATATAGAGGCGCAAACCATGAGCCAGGTGCTCTTCACCTGGCATGGTGGCGAGCCTCTGCTGCGCTCCATCGACTTCTACCGCAAGGCTTTATCCCTACAGCAAAAGTATGCTGGAGGCAGGCGCATCGACAACGTAATTCAGACCAACGGCACGTTGCTGACCGATGAATGGTGCGAGTTTTTTGCCCAGAACCATTGGCTGGTAGGCATCTCTATCGATGGTCCGCAGCCTTATCATGACCATTACCGGCTGACGGCTGCGGGAAAACCATCGTGGAAGAAGGTGATGCAAGGCATCAAACTGCTGAAGAAACACGGGGTAGAATGGAATGCGATGGCGGTGGTAAATGCCTATAATGTCAATCATCCACTGGAGTTCTACCGCTTCTTCAAGGAAAACGGCTGTCAGTTTCTGCAGTTCACACCTATCGTTGAGCGACTGACCCGACATGAGGATGGCCGTACCCTGGCAAGTCTTGCCGACAAGGATGAGATTTCTCTGAGCGAGGCATCGGTTGCGCCGGAGCAGTGGGGCTACTTTCTCTGTGCAATTTTCGATGAATGGGTTCGGAAGGATGTGGGCAAAATCTTCGTTGAGATTTTCGACTGCACGCTGGCAAACTGGATGGGTATTTCTCCCGGCATCTGTGCTTATTCCAAGGAATGCGGTCATGCGGGAGTGATGGAGCACAATGGCGACGTTTATTCCTGCGACCACTTCGTTTTTCCGGAGTATAAGTTGGGCAATATCCGTGACCATTCGCTCATCGACATGCTTTATGGTGAGCAGCAGCAGGAGTTCAGCCGTCTGAAACACAGTTCTCTTCCCCGTCAGTGCAAGGAGTGTGACATGGAGTTTGCCTGTCATGGAGAATGCCCAAAGAACCGCTTCATGAAAGATAAGTATGGCGATTCCGGTCTCAACTATCTCTGTCCGGGTTATTACCATTATTATCAGCATGTAGCGCCCTACATGGATTATATGAAGCAGGAACTCATGGCGCAGCGCCCACCTTCGAACATCATGAAAGTTTTATAGTGAGCATGACAGATTCTAAAAAAACAGCAAAATACTTGGAAAAAAGTCAGAAATATCGTACCTTTGTAGGCAAAAAGCAATTTTACGAATATGAAAAGAATCAAAATGCCACTATTGGCAAGAATCATCATTGCCATCCTGTTGGGTGTAATCTTCGGCAATTTCTTCAATGAAGCGGCCGTCAGAGCGTTTCTCACCTTCAACGGCATCTTCAGCCAGTTTCTGGGCTTTATGATACCGCTCATCATCATCGGTCTCGTAACACCAGCCATTGCCGACATCGGTCACGGAGCCGGAAAACTCCTTCTTGCCACCGTGGGCATCGCCTTTGCCGACACCATCCTGGCTGGTCTGCTAGCCTATGGTACAGGTTCGGCACTCTTTCCACACATGATTGCCAATTCTGCCCATGTGGCAGTAGATAAGGCAGAAGAACTCAAACCCTTCTTCGAAATCAAGATACCAGCCATGGTTGATGTGATGAGTGCACTTGTGTTCTCGTTCATAGCTGGATTGGGCATTGCCCACAAAGGCAGCCGCACCATGCAGAAGATTTTTCAGGAATTCAAGGAAATCGTATCAGGTGTCATTGCCAAAGTCATCATTCCCCTACTGCCCCTTTATATCTTCGGCATCTTCCTGGGCATGACTTTCTCCGGCGAAGCCTACCACATTCTGCTGGTCTTCGCACAGATTATCCTCGTGATTCTCGTACTTCATATCGTCATCTTACTTTACGAATATCTGTTGGCTGGCGGCTTGTCCCATAAGAATCCGTTTAAGCTGTTGCTCAACATGTTGCCAGCCTACTTCACGGCACTTGGCACATCATCATCAGCAGCCACAATTCCGGTAACTCTGAAGCAGACCTTGAAAAACGGCGTCACCGATGGCATTGCCGGCTTCACCATTCCGCTCTGTGCCACCATCCATCTCTCGGGATCAATGATGAAGATTACCTGTTGTGCGCTCACCATCTGTCTCATCAATGGTATGCCTTGCAATCTCCCCCTCTTCCTCAACTTCATCTTCGTGCTCGCCATCTGCATGGTAGCAGCTCCGGGAGTTCCGGGAGGAGCCGTCATGGCAGCGCTAGGTCCGCTAGCCTCAGTTTTAGGTTTCAATGCTGATATGCAAGCACTTATGATAGCCCTCTATATTGCGATGGACAGTTTCGGTACCGCCTGCAATGTAACCGGCGATGGCGCCATTGCTATAGTCGTGGATAAGATATTCAGAAAGGATAAATAAAAAACAAAAGAGGGTGTGTCACAGACTTATGACGCACCCTCATCTTTATATAAATCTCTCTATTTCTAAAGTGATTCATATATATATTATGTATATCGTATGTTCTATTCTTACTTGCTCAAGCTAACAGAATGGCTCATGTTAGTCATTTCTGGAATTGAGTTTACTACGTGTTTCAAGAACATGCCCATGCAAAGAACCATACCTGAAAACATAACTGCGGCGAAAGCCATTGTAAAAATAGTCATCATAATTATTAACCTTTTTAAAATTTATTATTTGTTATTCCTTAAACACGAGTGCAAAGTTAACACTTTTTTATCGAATAACAGCATCTTTTGCCGAGAAATATCATTGCAATATGTTTTTCTTGATATGGGTCAACCACTTGTTTTTAGCCTTAAAAATGACATTTTGCTATCGGACATGTTGTTTTTGTGGCAATAATTTATATATATATCATTTTTCTCGCTTTATTATGTGTGTAACAAGATAGGGCTTCCTGTCAGATGATAAGAAGTCAGAATCGAAGTGAAAGCCAATCATCGAGCTTCACGTAAAAGAAGGATATGCCTATAACTACTTTTACCTTCTGATAAGCCGCATTAATAAGTATGGCGATTCCGGTCTCAACTATCTCTGTCCGGGTTATTACCATTATTATCAGCATGTAGCGCCCTACATGGATTATATGAAGCAGGAACTCATGGCGCAGCGCCCACCTTCGAACATCATGAAAGTTTTATAGTGAGCATGACAGATTAAAAAAAGCCGCACCATGAAGAACATCTTCCAGGAATTCAAGGAAATCGTGTCTGGCGCCATCGCCATTGTCGTGGATAAAATATCCAGAAAGGATCAATAAGAGATAAAAAAAGGTGTATCATGGATTTATGACACACCTTTTTTTATCTCAAAATCTTAAAGTTTTAGAACTTAATCCAGGTCAGCTTCTTCCAAATTCCCTCGAAAGGACCATGGGAGTGATACTTGAGCCAGAGGTTGGAGAAGAGGCATTGTACTACCACCATGGCGATGCCCACAAAGAAAGCGTAGGTGATGCCGAGCTTCGTCTGGAGATTGAAGCCATAATAAGCAAACAGTCCGCAACTGATGATAGACTGGAGGAAATAGTTGGTCAGACTCATCTTACCAAACTGGCGCAGGAACGACAATCCCTTTCTGAACCATTCCTTTCCGTACCACAACAAAACGAATCCTGATACTACAAACGAGAGGATGAAGAAGTTGTAGATAGGATAAAGCCAATTGTTCCATGTTTCCATGTGGCGCACATCAGCGATGCCTCCCACAATCAATACTAGGATGGAAACCGCCAGCACCTTCTTCCACAAAGCCAGGTTGTTGTTCTCATTATAGAACCAACGCTTTCTACCCACCAGCATTCCGAGTACGAAAAGGCAGATGGTCTGCGTATGTCTTCCCTTCATCAGGCACCAGTAATAGGTAGCCACCTGTCCGTATCGCAGGTTACTGTAGGCATTCTCCAGGAAGGTGCCGTGCTGATGACCATTATACATATTTCCATACACCTCACTCAATACCGATGCATCCACCTGCCATCCAATCATCACATCCCAGCGTATAAGCATGCGCTATGCTTCCATCGTACATATTGAAATGCTCCACAGAGTGATAGAGAATAATACCTGCTACGGCCAATCCTCTCAAGGCATCAGCCACGTCGATACGACTATTTTTCAGTCCTAATGTCTTGTAAAAATTCATTTTGATATTATTTGTTAGTTATTATGAGCCCACAAAGGTATAACATTTTATTGGAAAAAGAGAATAATCCCAAATGTATAACAAATATTAAGTTTTGAAGGAAAAAGAGAAAAAGTCGGCCTTTTCCTTGGTTATTCGTTAGAAAAAGTGTATCTTTGCTCCGCCATTCGTCAGAAAAAGTGTGAAGTTCATACGATTATTCGTCAGAAAAAGTGCGGAATTCATACGATTATTCGTTAGAAAAAGTGTAAATCATGGAAAGAAGCATCTATAACAAACTCGTAGAATGGAAGAACAAGCAAAATCATAAACCTCTGATTCTCAACGGAGCAAGACAAGTAGGCAAGACCTATATCCTGCAAAAATTTGGAAAAAGAGAATATAAAAAACTTGCATTCTTCAGTCTCGACAGAAATCAGAAGGCAGCAGAAGTGTTTGAAAAAGGCGGCACAACAGCTGATATACTGATGGCACTCTCCGCCATCAGCCAGGTAGATATTACCCCCAACGATACACTTATGGTACTCGATGAGATACAAGATTGTCCTAAAGCATTAGAAACTTTAAAGTTCTTTTGCGAGGATGCTCCTGATATTCATATCATCGTGGCAGGATCCCTGCTGGGAATATCACTCCATAGCGGGGTATCATATCCAGTAGGAAAAGTAGAAGAGCTGCGCCTCTACCCGATGAACTTCATCGAATTCCTCGATGCCATGGGAAAAGCGAAACTGGCAAGCATCCTGAAAGAAGGAAATTGGAACGTCATCAATTTACTGGAAACAGAATTGATCAGCCTGCTGCGACAATATTATTATGTAGGAGGAATGCCAGCCGCCGTACTCGCCCATGTAGAGCAGAAGGGACTACAGGAAGTCCGTTCCATCCAAAAGCAGATTATACAAGACTATCGCCGAGATTTCTCGAAGCACGCACCAGATAGAGAAGTGCCTCGCATTAATATGGTGTGGGACAGTATCCCTGCCCAACTTGCCAAAGAGAACAAGAAGTTCATCTATGGAGCCGTGAAGAAAAGTGCCAGAGCCGCAGATTTCGAACTGGCCATCCAATGGCTGATAGATGCAGGACTGGCATATAAGGTTCAGAGAGTCAATACCCCACGCCTCCCTTTCAAATTCTATGAAGACCTGAACGCCTTCAAACTCTTCATGCTCGATGTGGGACTGATGGGAGCGATGGCAGAGACTTCAGCAGAATCGATGCTGGTGGGCGATGGCATTTTCTCTGAATATAAAGGTGCCTTTACAGAACTATATGTCTTCACCCAGCTGAAAAGCCAGGATATTCCATTATACTATCATGCTGTGGATAACTCCACAATAGAGATTGATTTCCTGACCCAATGGCACGACAGGGTTATACCGATAGAAGTAAAGGCAGAGGTGAACGTTAAGGCGAAATCTCTCAGAACATTCATCACCAACAATCCGCAACTGAAGGGACTTCGCTACTCCATGCTTCCCTATAAGGATCAAGACTGGATGATCAACGTTCCGCTCTATGCCTGCCTGACACCATTTGACAAATCATTCTGATGCCTTTTAATAAAAGCTTCGATTCTGACATTTCCGTCAGAATCGAAGTGAAAGCCAATCATCGAACTTCACGTTCTGGAAGGTATGGATGCATCACAGAATGCTTCGGTGGTAATCATCCCCACACCCAGTTTGCTCATCAGCTTCATCCCTTCACTCTGGGGATTCGGATTAGCCAGTTCCCCCATTCCTATCGCCTTGAAAGCCCCGATGCATCCTTCCGGATTGAGCTTCACCAGGACATTACCCAAATCAAATATGATATTCTTGTATCGCATAATCTATACCTTATTTTAAATTTCACTTTTAATCTTTAATTAGATACTTACTGCAAAAGTACTGTAAATTCGGGAGAAAACGAATGATTTGGAAAAGGAATGGCGGGAATATAACATTTATTAGTAAAAGAGGAAAGCCTATGTATGGGAAAGTTTTTCTAAAACTATTGCCACTATTGCCACACTTCTAGTTAACCAATTGGTTTTTAGCTATTTAAGCGTTACAATAAGGGCATTTTCTATTATCACCTATTGCCACCTATTGCCACACTCGGGCGAAAAACGGGGGATTCTCAGCGAAAAAGCAGAGGAATACTTATTGTTTTCGCAGAAAAACATTAAAAAAGTGAAGAAAAAGGCATGCGGTTTCGAACATTTTTTGTATTTTTGCAACCAACAGGAAAAATTCCTGCCGATTCCACCTAGAAGCTTGCGACTCCTGTGAAACCACTTTATACACATTTAACCCAAAAACCAATGACACAAGCAGATTTAGTCAGACTCTACTTCAACAAAGAAAGTGCTTACAACTCATGGGACTATTGCTTCAACCAGCAATGTCCACTGGCTCAGGAATGTGCACACTATCTGTCCGTAACCTACAAAAAACCGGAACAGACCAAAGGCTACGCCATCTATCCCGATGCCTACCACGACAACAAGTGCGAACATTTCCTGCAGCTGCAGATGATGAAAATGGCATACGGCTTTATGAATATTCTTGAAGAACTGAAGCGTAAAGACGAAGCCAGTTTCAGAGTACACATGACTTCCTACTTCGGAAGCAAGACTTCATACTATCGCTATAAATTAGGACAGACAGGACTCGTGCCTGAACAGCAGCAGTACGTGCTGAAATGGTGCCAGCAACATGGATACACCAACATGAGGTTCGACCGCTATGCAGAAGAGGTCAACTATTAACAGCCGCACGCCGATAAAGATTTTAACCCACGTACATGGTCACTCGTACCCGTGTACATGAGTATCCGTACCCATGTACACGGGTACGGATGACCAACACGATGAGCACGGATGACCGAGACGACGGGCACATTTGCCCAACGCCTTGGGCAAAGCTGGGCAAAACCATCGACAATCCTAAGTATCACCCTATCAATAAATTAACAGAAATATGAAGTTTACTATTACAAGAATCAACAAGCAGAACAAGTTGATGGTCAGTTCGAAAACCGTAGAACGGTTTCTGGAGCGCATCGCTAAAGATGATGCCAAGCTGAGTGTCACCAATTTCAGAATGAGTGTGCCACTCATGGAGGCCGACTACCAGTACTACAAAGGCATCAAGGAATGGCAGCACGTTTATCCAGCCGCAGAATTCAACAAGGATGAAAGCGGCAATCTCGTCTTCCAGAAATCAAACGGGCTGGTGATGCTCCACTTCATCAACCTCATGTCGGACCAGGAAAAAGATGCCGTCAAGAAGACGGTCAGTTTGCTGCCGATGACCTTTGCTGCCTTCGAAGGAGCCGACGGCAGAAGCCTCATCGTGCTCGTAAGCATCTGCAACGAAGAAGGAAAAATCCCGACAAAAGAAGCCGACGCCGACTTACTCTACCAGTCTGCCTACGAACAGGTAAAGACGCTCTACCAGTCGCAGGTACAGGCAGCCATCAAACCCGAAAAGCCATCAATGGCATCCAACTTCATGCTTACGCTGGATGCCTCTCCTTATTATAACAGTAAGGCAGTGGCGATGCGCATCTCCCAAAATATGAAGAAGGTAGCCTCAGCCCCTAAAAATGTAGACGATTTAAAGACATACGATGACTATGAGTTCCTCTACCGCAAGGCAGCAGAAGAGACGAAGGAAGAGATGAAAAAAGCCAACATCTCATGGCAGAACGATGGAGACCGGTTCCTTGCCGGTTTCTCAGCCATCGCCATCAAGCTCTGCAACATGGGCCTCAGCGAAGAAGAAGCTTTCATCCATATCCGCCGCAACAACTGGGGACATGTGACAGAAGAGAAACTCCGCCAGATAGTGGGCACCGCTTACGATACCCATTCCAAAGACAAGAGGATGGAGATATCAGCCTCTGCCAGAAAAGGACGTGCCGACATCCTGCAGATGATCAGATACCTGGAGAGCCGGTACCAGTTCCGTTGCAATACCGTGATGAAATATACCGAATACCGCCCGAACAATTCATGGGTTGGCGATTTCAGACCGGTGGATGCCCGTGTGCAGAAAAGCATGACGCTGGATGTTCAGATAGCCGACATCCACGTAAGCATCAAGGATGTAAGGAATTTTCTAGAGTCAGACCGCATCAGAAACTACAGTCCGATAGAGTCCTATCTCTATGACTGTCTGGGAAAATGGGACGGCAAGGACCGCATCCGTGCCCTGGCACGAACCATACCCACCAACAATCCTCATTGGGAAGACTGGTTTTACACCTGGTTTTTGGGAATGGTTGAGCAGTGGCGCGGCATGTATCGCCGTCAATATGGCAACAGTACCATGCCGCTGCTCATTTCCAAGCAAGGTTACAACAAGAGCACCTTCTGTCGCCGTCTGATACCGAGCGAACTGTCGTGGGGCTTCAGCGATAATATGATTCTGTCAGAAAAGCGTCAGGTATTGCAGGCGATGTCACAGTTTCTGCTTATCAATCTCGATGAGTTCAATCAGATTTCGCCACAGGTTCAGCAGGGTTTTCTGAAGAATCTGCTGCAATTGCCAACGGTGAAAATCAAGCCGCCATACGGAAGTCATGTACAGGAATTTCCTCGTCTAGCCTCCTTCATTGCCACGAGCAACATGACCGATATTCTTTCCGACCCATCCGGCAACCGCCGTTTCCTGGGAGTAGAACTGACGGGACCTATCGATGTGAGTGGCAGACTGAACTATGAGCAACTTTATGCGCAGGCGATGCAAGCTCTGGAGCGTGGCGAAAAATCCTATTTCGACGCCAAGGAAACCGCCATCATCATGCAACATAACAGACAATTTGAACAGATTTCCCCTATCAAGCAATGTTTTCTGCAGGTTTTTGAGCCTGCAAGTACCCCGGGAAATGGCGAATATCTGATGGCAGCCGCCATTTTCGACATTTTGAAGCAGAAATTCGGCTCTTCTCTCCAGGTTTCGAGTATACAGAAATTGGGCAGAGAGCTTCAGAATATAGAAGGTTTGAAGAACCGAAGAACAAGATTTGGTACTGAGTATCTGGTAGTTAGGAAATAACCTGCTCACTTTCCATCTCATTCTCTCATAAAAAGAGTGGTAAGCGGCTCCGCGTTTATACCTTGCCCTTTATCGTAAAAGTTCTTACCTTTGCACCATAATTTTAAAAGCAACGAAATTATGAGAGCAACAGAACGTTATGAGAGGGCATGGAATGCCTTCCAGATTCATTTGAATCATAATCCAAAAGCCAGTTTGATTCCTTTTTTAAAGGAACGGCATGTAAACCATCGCTCGATGCATAGATGGATGTCAGAGAAAGGTTATTCTGTTAGGTTAGCCAAACAGCAGATTCGTCTGCTTCAGGCCGAAGCCCGTAAGGAATGTTCCGAGGCAATAGCCAAGGACACTGGGATGATGTTCCTTCCCATGGAAATGCCATCCGAACCCGTCTGTCTAGAGAACTATCTTTTTGGCATAACCCTAACCTTCCCAAATGGAACGATAGTCACCATCAAGAAAGGTAGCGCCAAATCTGTCATGCATCTGATGAAACTTTATGAAAAGGAGGATATGCTATGTTTGGACTAAACGAAAATACCCAGTATTACGTCTGCCAGCGATATGTCCGAATGAACATGGGCATAAATGGCCTGTACCAGATTGTGAGGACGGAGATGGAGCTGCCGCCACTCGGTGGTGCCGTCTTCATCTTCTTCTCAAAGAACCGCCAGCAGGTAAAAATGCTCTTTTACCTTTGCACTCGGAAACAAGTTTAAACGAATTGGTTAACGGGTGTTAAGGTGAACTATAAAATGCTCTAGAATATCACTATCATTTGACTCAGTCCTTCGCCAAGCCAAATGTTTTCTTGTATCCATTTAATATTAAAATGTTAATAATATGGATAAAGAACTGTATTTTGGCGTAGATGTCTCCAAGAAGACTCTCGACCTTGCTTATTATGATGGTGAAGCCATCGATTGGAAGAATGCCCATATTCAGGTGAGCAATGATGATGCTGGATTCAAAAAGATTGGCTCCTGGGTTGCAAAGGTAGGAAAAGACTTTGCTACCTTTTTGTTCTGTATGGAATATACTGGACTTTATAATCAAAACTTCAGATTATGGCTGGAATCCAAAGAATATATCTATGGTATGGTGGAACCTCGCAAAATGCATCGCTTCGAGCCAGACTTGGATGATGACCAGCGCTCTCTAGACCGTATCAAGACTGATGAACTGGATGCTTTCAGAATAGCAATCTATTGTGAGCAGAACCACAAGAAGATTCTTCGCAATCCCTCCAAACTTCCTTCATCTGTCTATTTCAAGTTGAAGAGATTGCTGGCTGAGCGTAAGCAGAACACCAAACAGTCTGTTCTTTACAAGCAACAGCTTCATGATATCTGCGCATACGACACAGACTTATCCGTTGAACGCAAGAAACTCCTGCTGAAGAACATGCAGGAAAACCAGAAAGCAATAGACAAGGAGATTGACAGCTACATGAATGAAGATACAAGCATCAGAAAGAATTACAATCTGCTGACCTCCATTCCTGGCATTGGTCGCATCATAGCGTTGGAAACCATTGTATTGACGGAAAATTTCACTGCAATCAGCAATCCTCGCAAATATGCCTGTTACATAGGAATAGCCCCTTTTAAAAAGGAATCTGGTACCTCAGTAAGAAAGAAAACGGGTGTTTCCAAGAAAGGCTTTTCTGAAGCCAAGGCAGACTTATCCATAGCTGTCCTTTCCGCCATAAGGAACAATCCTTCAATAAGAGACTATTGGATACGCAAGAGAAAGGAAAAATGCGGTGGCATCGTACTCAATGCCATCAAGTTCAAGCTAGTCCTTCGTATGTTTGCCGTGATAAAGCGTGGAACACCATATGTGGAGACAGATGCATATAAGAACTAAAATGCAGCAAAAGTGAACTATCGCACTTCTTAGAGCATAACTATTTCCCGACTAAGTCTTTTGTCTGCGTTTTTTTCACTACCTTTGCCGGAGCATCTGAAATGGAAGGAACTCCGGACGGGGGTAGTGAACTATTTTGTCTTAGACAAAGACCTTTCCCTGATCTAGTCTCCCCAGCCTGAAATGCCAGGTCAAGTGCCGTTTAGGGAATTAGCCGTGGAAGCTTTTAAAAGATGTGGCTTACCCTGACATAGAGAGCTCCTTCCTGCAAAATGCGGTACAAAGGTATGAAAAATAAATCATTTATCGGCATCGACATCTCAAAAAATGTCATTGACGTATCAATTTTCTGTGAAGAAGCCCCAATTAAGGACTTTTCTCACGATGTATTCAACAATTCCCGCAAGGGATTTGGCGAAATGTGCACATGGCTCAAGAAGAATCATGTGGTTCTCTCGAACTGTCTCTTTGGAATGGAGTTCACCGGCAGCTATTCCATGGAACTGGAGAAGTTTCTTAATGCCAGGAACTATCAGTTCTGCATGCTCTCCACCCATGTGGTAAAGCATTATCCCATGGAACCCAAGGACAAGAGCGACAAGATTGACTCTGCCAAGATTGCAGACTTTCTCTATCGCTATAATGGTACCGAATGTGTCAAGCCTTATAAAATGCCTGACAAGACCATGCAGAGACTCAAGGCACTGATGAATGAGCGTAAGTTCCTGGTGGAACAGCGTACATGCTTCATGAACAGAAGACAGCTGTGCACCACAAAGGAAGATGCCCAGTTATATGATGGCTACATCAAGAAATTCAGCCGTGACATTGATAACATCGAGTTGGAAGAGCAGAAGTTGCTGGCTACAGACGATAGCCTTTTGGCTACTTACAAGAATCTTCTGACAATACCAGGAGTCGGCTTCGTCAATGCCATAAATGTCATTGTCATTACCCGAAACTTTACCGCATTTGAAACAGCAAGGCAATATGCCAGTTATGTCGGCGTGGCACCGCACTCCCACACTTCAGGCACCAGTGTGAGATGGCGTCCCCGACCTTCAGCACGCTGTGATGGTCAGGCGAAAGCGGATCTATCCATGGCGGCCACAGTTGCTGTACAATATGATGCAGAGTTACAATCATTTTATAACCGTAAATTAGGAGGTAAGCAAGATTCAGACACTAAACGCAAGGCATTGAATGCCGTTAAGTTCAAACTTGTTCTCAGAATGTTCGCCATAGGTAAGCAGAACAGAAAATGGGAACCGTTGGATTCAAAGAGCAGCAATGAAAAACTTGCAATATCATAAGTCCGAAACAAGTGAACTATAGCAGTCTGTGCTACTGCCATTTAGAGTCTTGTAAAGACACAAACACGGATAACTAATTAGGAATCTAGCCACACGCTATTAAAAGAACGAGTTCCGTGTTGATTTGTAACAGAAAAATCATTTTTGACCATTTCTGCTACCGATATTTTAGTGCCTGTATGCTTCAAAACGCCTCTTTTATATTTATTAACACAAAAAATTGCTCAAAAATTTGGCTATGTCTTAGGAATCAAATGGGATGGCGACGGTTTCCTGCTGTACCAGAAGCGACTGGAGCGAGGAACCTTTGAATTGCCATTCTTTGATTCCCAAAGCAAACAATGCAAAATGCCTTACAAGACGCTATCTGCCATCATGAGCGGAATTTGCCTGAAAAGTATGAGATATCGAAAACGGCTTAATCTGTAGGTGTGTAAGGTTGTGTTTAATAGGTTGTATATCAGTAAGATAGTAAAAATAAATATCTGAAAATCCTTGCATGTCTCGATATTTTTTCGTACCTTTGCACTATGAAAAAGGACGAAATTATAGTACTTTTGAAGGAACAGCTTCAGCTTGCAAACGAACAGCTTCAGCAAGCTAATGCTACGGTGAGTTCGTTGACTGCACAGGTCAACGAACTCATTGAACGTATAAAGTCATTAGAAGAACTACTCGTCCAGAAAGGAATCGCCATTGACAAAGCGAATCGTCAGAACAAGGCACTCGGCAAGCTCGTTTCAGGCAAGAAGTCCGAACGTCAGGAAAAGAATCCACAAGCCTCGATGACGCAGGAGGAATTTGACAAGAAGAAAACAGAGCAGGCCGAAAAGAGAAAGGCACGCAAAAACAACGGTGCCAAGCGTGACATGCATTACGAGATGAAAGAGGTGCATGTTACGATAGATCCAGTCATGGATGCAGGGCTTTTGAAGACGTTGCGTCTCTTCGGAACTCGTACCTGTATACGTTACAGCATGGAACCCATCAAATTCATCAAGACCGTGTATCACATCAACACTTATACTGATAGAAGTATCATGTATCCGGGGAAAACTCCGCCGGCTCTGTTGTTGAATTCTTCCTATTCACCTTCCTTTGCAGCAGGACTCCTGCAGATGCGATACATCTATTCCATGCCGGTAGAGCGAATCATCAAATACTTTGCCGACAATGGGTTTACGTTAAGGAAAACCACGGCAAACAAGCTGATTGCCAGAAGTGCCGATGTACTGGAAAACTTCTATAAGGCTATCTGCCAAGTAGTGTTGCAGCAGGATTATGTCTCGGCGGACGAGACATACCATAAAGTACTGTTAGCCAAGACAAAGCCTGCGGACAAGGGGTCGAAGAAAGGCTACTTCTGGGCTGTAAGTGCGCCTAAACTGGGACTTGTCTTCTTCGTATATGAGGATGGATCACGCTCAGAGCAGGTCATACTTAACGTATTCTCTGATTATAAAGGTACCATACAGAGTGATGCATATGCTCCTTACCGGAAACTGGAGTCGGATGCTTATCCTGACATTATGAGAATCGCCTGCCTACAGCATGTCAAGAGAGATTTCATCGACTGCGGCAAGGAAGACAAGGATGCTCAGGAAGTCGTAGATATCCTCAACAGATTTTATCGAGAAGACAAAAAACATAAGGTTGGGGTAAATGGATGGACCGTTGAAGACCATCTAGCCTATCGGCAGTCATATGCACCGGACATTTTACAGGATTTATTGGAGAAACTGGAGGAAATATCTTCCAGGAAGGATTTGCTGCCCAAGTCTACCTTGGCGCAGGCGGTCGGTTATGCCCTTAATGAATATAATGCCATTTGTGACATCTTCAAAAGAGGTGATACGGCTCTCGATAACAACTATATTGAGAGAATCCAGAGGTACATATCACTATCAAGAAGAAACTCAATGTTCTTTGGTTCGCACGAAGGAGCAAGCCGGGCGGCTATCCTATATTCCATCGCCATCTCATGCAGGCTGAATGGCATTAATCTGTTTGAATACATATGCGACGTAATAGAAAAGACTGCAGAATGGCAACCCAATACCCCATTGGAAAAATATAGAGACTTACTTCCTGACCGATGGAAAAAGCAGTAACAGCATTAGTTTAATCAGCTGTTACTGCTTTTTTTGAATTATGCAAGGTATAAACGCGGAGACGCTTACAAAGAGTGTGGCAATGCGTGGCATTAGGTGGCAACAGAAACACCGCTTACTGCCACGCATTATTCACTTATAATCAGAGAGTTAAACGTATAGGTGATAGATGTGGCAACAAAAACAGAAAAACATTTTCGTATAAGAATCATAAAGGTAGGAGTAAACCACTTTTTGCATTACCATTCGCATGTATTGGCAATGGTGCAGAAATCATGAACTTCATTATGCGAACTCATCCACTTCATTTCACGACTTCATCTACTTCATTGAGTTGACACATACGGCTGCGGTGACTGAAGGAGACGACTGAGTTAGCAGAATGAGACGGCTGAGTTGGCAGAATGAGACGGCTGCATTAGCTGGAGGAGTCGAATGCAGTGGCTGAAGGAGACGAATGCAGTGGCTGAAGGAGACGAATGCGATAGCTGAAGGAGTCGAATGCAGTGACCGGAGGAGACGAATGCGATAGCTGAAGGAGTCGAATGCAGTGACCGGAGGAGACGAATGCTGTGGCTGGAGGAGACACATTCTGAACACTTATAACTAGAGATTGCGGTATAATACTAAAGCTATCAGTACTTCTGAATTAATTCCATAAAGGTACAATTAGAACAGGGATACGCCTTCTCGCAGGATATGCAGGTTGTAGTATTTCAATTCCATAAAGGTACAATTAGAACTGCACGATGAATACAAGATTAAGACCTTTGTATCTTATTTCAATTCCATAAAGGTACAATTAGAACAAGAATGCTTGAAAAGTAATAGGAGAATAATAAAAATTTCAATTCCATAAAGGTACAATTAGAACGTACCAGTCCGCGCCCGTCTTACCCTTGAAGGTTATTTCAATTCCATAAAGGTACAATTAGAACGTTATCAATCTAGCTATTGAATATTGCATCGACCAATTTCAATTCCATAAAGGTACAATTAGAACACAAAGCGGAAAAACCGCCAAAACGTCGCAGATACCTATTTCAATTCCATAAAGGTACAATTAGAACTGCCCTCTGCCCTTCCTCTCGCTTCGCTCATTGTTAATTTCAATTCCATAAAGGTACAATTAGAACTGAACTTCAGGAGCTTCACATCTCTGCCATCGTCAATTTCAATTCCATAAAGGTACAATTAGAACAACAGATTGCAAGATTCTATTTTTGATTTGTCTGTATTTCAATTCCATAAAGGTACAATTAGAACATACCTATGAAAAACACTAGCCTTTTGTTTCTTTATTTCAATTCCATAAAGGTACAATTAGAACGCTCTACAAAAAGTTTAACATTCAGTGTCCTTGAATTTCAATTCCATAAAGGTACAATTAGAACTCAGTATCAAGTTCAAAAAGCTAATATGGACTTTGATTTCAATTCCATAAAGGTACAATTAGAACAATACTTGTGTCGCTGTTCGTCCGTTCTCTTTGTAATTTCAATTCCATAAAGGTACAATTAGAACAATCCAGAAGCTTCTTCGTTGATATTGAAACCAGAATTTCAATTCCATAAAGGTACAATTAGAACCTTGCAGTCTTCTCATTCTTGTGTCGATAATTATAATTTCAATTCCATAAAGGTACAATTAGAACTATTTTTATGGTCTGAGCGTTGTTTACTTTCGCAATTTCAATTCCATAAAGGTACAATTAGAACAGCTGAAAGATACCGATCCATACGTAGCAGTAGTCATTTCAATTCCATAAAGGTACAATTAGAACAGTCGGCACGGAATTAATCCTCAATAATGGACCGAATTTCAATTCCATAAAGGTACAATTAGAACGTACACTTACGTAAACGAAAAGGAGCACCACCAAATTTCAATTCCATAAAGGTACAATTAGAACGACGACTTTGATGATAACCCAGTCATCGCCCATCGATTTCAATTCCATAAAGGTACAATTAGAACCCACCTGCTCCGATACTTTCTTTATCTGTTCGCGAATTTCAATTCCATAAAGGTACAATTAGAACATTGAGGCAAACGAGAGTATGGTGCGCTTCACATATTTCAATTCCATAAAGGTACAATTAGAACATATAAAAACCTTCACGGCTTGCCGCATTCATTTATTTCAATTCCATAAAGGTACAATTAGAACTCAGTTTGGTTCTGAAAGTGTCGTTAATTTAGATTATTTCAATTCCATAAAGGTACAATTAGAACTGGTTCTGCTTCTGTTAAGTTTACTGCTAAGACCTAATTTCAATTCCATAAAGGTACAATTAGAACCTGACGGCAAATATACTCTCAAGCAGACAGAGAATTAATTTCAATTCCATAAAGGTACAATTAGAACCGAGCATTGAGCTTTTATACGCACGGCGATGTACATTTCAATTCCATAAAGGTACAATTAGAACGTCCCAATACAGACCGCAACCAAACTTTTTGCTAAAATTTCAATTCCATAAAGGTACAATTAGAACCGACAATCCAAGGGAAATTTGTATTAAACTCGATAATTTCAATTCCATAAAGGTACAATTAGAACGTCTTGAGGCTGCTGGTTTAAATCCTTATCTTATGAATTTCAATTCCATAAAGGTACAATTAGAACTAGCTTATTAGCCACCTCTTGCATAACCTGAAATGATTTCAATTCCATAAAGGTACAATTAGAACTTCAAATTTTTATTTCTATCTTTGCACCCATGAAAAATTTCAATTCCATAAAGGTACAATTAGAACTCAAATTGAGCACGGAAATTGGATGTCTCAATCATATTTCAATTCCATAAAGGTACAATTAGAACCAAGTTTGTTTCCTTCCGTGTAGCTCATTCAGAAAAAATTTCAATTCCATAAAGGTACAATTAGAACATACGGCATACCATCCGTTAACGAGGAGAAAGGAATTTCAATTCCATAAAGGTACAATTAGAACTCAGATCTGCCCAGGCTTTGCCCGTCTCCTTATGAATTTCAATTCCATAAAGGTACAATTAGAACATCTATCTTTGTGGGCTACGTGTGGGGCTGTGGCATTTCAATTCCATAAAGGTACAATTAGAACTCGGGAGCACTTCCGTTCGTTCAGCATCGCTACGCAATTTCAATTCCATAAAGGTACAATTAGAACACGTTGGCTGGCGGCGGCGGGATGCAAACAAGGTATTTCAATTCCATAAAGGTACAATTAGAACGGGAGGACAGAGATATGAAACAATACATTTTGAAATTTCAATTCCATAAAGGTGCGATTAGAACACAACCAACAAGAGTAACACCATGTCGACCAACAACATTTCAATTCCATAAAGGTGCGATTAGAACAAGTAAGAAATGCCTATGTTATCTAATATGATTAATATTTCAATTCCATAAAGGTGCGATTAGAACTCAAGAGCAATTTAAGGCTGAATTGGCTAATTGGCAATTTCAATTCCATAAAGGTGCGATTAGAACTGGGTTTTCATTCTGCATTACATCCGGACCCTGATAATTTCAATTCCATAAAGGTGCGATTAGAACTTTTTTAAGATAACTCGCATTAGCATTAGCATATTTCAATTCCATAAAGGTGCGATTAGAACGATGCTGATTTCGTTTCTCAGATTGAAGCACATTTATTTCAATTCCATAAAGGTGCGATTAGAACCATGGCGATTGGTGGGTACCCGATGAAATGTATAAATTTCAATTCCATAAAGGTGCGATTAGAACGATGTATCAGCGTCTATGTAGAGAAGGCTTAAATATTTCAATTCCATAAAGGTGCGATTAGAACCCAATGCCTTTCATCCTTGCAAGCGGTTCACTGCCATTTCAATTCCATAAAGGTGCGATTAGAACGGAATCTTCGAGCCCGAATCTTGCCATATCAGATATTTCAATTCCATAAAGGTGCGATTAGAACTCGTAAAAGATTTTGCAGATATGTTTGATTATCATTTCAATTCCATAAAGGTGCGATTAGAACAAAATTATTTCGGTTCGTTTCCCAAAATTCTTTAAATTTCAATTCCATAAAGGTGCGATTAGAACGAGCATATCATATTTAAAGCAAAAAGTACCGACGAAATTTCAATTCCATAAAGGTGCGATTAGAACGGCTATCGGTGTGCTGCTTTGAACAAAGCCGTAGGATTTCAATTCCATAAAGGTGCGATTAGAACATAATGATGAGTTCCATTCTTTTAAAACTGTTGAATTTCAATTCCATAAAGGTGCGATTAGAACTCAGACGTCTAAATTATGTTCTTTTTCACATTTCCGTATTTCAATTCCATAAAGGTGCGATTAGAACTTTCTTTATGTGACGTTTTGCAGTACGTTCCACCCATATTTCAATTCCATAAAGGTGCGATTAGAACATAAGAATGACGGGTATCTTTATTCCATGATAAACAATTTCAATTCCATAAAGGTGCGATTAGAACCCGTTAATCCTTAGGCATAGATGCTCGAAGAATCAATAGGTTTGTGGGTGCAAAGATACAAAAAATCTTCAGAAAAAATGTCGATGCCTAAAGATATTTTTTCTGCGGCCTTACGACAACCAGCCTATTTATGGAGGTTTCAATAAGTCAAAGAACACTTTTGGAGGTTTTTCCGAACCTAGAAACGGAAAAATAGAACCACATCGACAACTCTTTATAAGAAATTATCGGTAGACATTCTTTCTTTTCCAAGAATCTGTTTGTTCATATTATACCCCATTTTATTGGTGAAAACAATGACACTATCCTCGGATTCATCAATGATAGCTTTCATCTTCATTTGCAATTCCCGAAGTTTAGCTTCAGATAATTCTCCCTCCAAAACTGAGTTCTGAATCCAACACAAATATTGGCGGCAAAGCTTCAACATTTTGCCTACTCGCTTCTCACCAACATCATAAACTATAATCACATACATATCACCAATACATTTTAAAAGGTTTATATTCTTCTATTCCTAAAATATCTTTTAGTAGCTTATAGCATTCCAACTTTATAAGATGCTTATAGCTTACATTACGTCCTAAAGAACGATGACGGAATGTCTCATCATAACGCTCTTCCATGGCCTTTACAAAAATCTTCTTTCCCTTTTCGTTCAAAAGACATTTGTTGAGTTTCTTATCAAAATGACTGGTGCTTAAAGCATGCTTATTGAGTACCTTGAAGATGACTCTATCCACGATAATAGGTTTGAAGATCTCGGATATATCAAGACATAACGAAAAACGCCTTTCTCCTGGAGTATGCAGAAAGCTTATCGTTGGATTGAGCTGAGTTTGATGAACTGCCCGGAGAGTTTCAGTATAGCACATCATGTTGCCAAAAGAAATGAGAGCATTTACCTCGTTCTCTGGCGGTTGCTTGGTTCTTGATCCCATGTTGAAATCATCGAGAATGATATCGAATGCAGCATAATATGCCTGTCTGATATTTCCCTCAATTCCCATTATCTCATCTACAGCCTTAGCATCTGGCAAAGTATTACTCAATCTTTTAATAGTATCGATAATATCTTGCAGGTCTTTTCCTCTACGATTATAATAGTTGAGGTTCATAACCATATTCCAAGCTGCTCCCTGAATGAATTTACGCGCCAATTCTACCCTTTTCTTCTTATTTTGGTACGCAGATGTTTGTGCCAACAATGCCTTGCCAGAAAGAAGACTTTCCCTTGGCATGAAGCTTCCGGTATAGTTCTCATAATAGTCGAAGAAGTGGACAGGAATACCTTTCTGCCCCAAAAAGTTGAACAAAGCACTATTTGTCCGCAGACTTCCAAAGGCATACAGTTCCGCAACATCCTCAATAGGAATGTATCGAGGTTGCTGCTTGATTTCTTCATTATCTTCATTTACGATAACAGGCGTGAACTTCAGCGTATTATCTCTGCGTTCCATGATGCCTGGATTGAACAGATAGAAACTTCTTTTCATTCTTCTTCCTCCAACTCGTTTATATAACAAAAATCGAAATAACTACAATTCTTACAGATGCCTTTCTTAACTTTAAACGGGCAAAC
The DNA here is from genome assembly GCF_949820605.1 of Segatella copri. Classification (NCBI taxonomy): domain Bacteria; kingdom Pseudomonadati; phylum Bacteroidota; class Bacteroidia; order Bacteroidales; family Prevotellaceae; genus Segatella; species Segatella copri. Next base: position 29,067 of record NZ_CATKVU010000006.1, on the reverse strand, counting down.
ATCTTGAGAGATTATCTGAATGATGTCTTTAGATATAACCTGAATGTCATCTCTATTAACATCTGTCAAGATTACTTCTTTTGTCTTTCTCAAAAGAGGATATTCCAAGATGCCCTTCACACCATCTATTCCATGTTGCTCGAAAACATACATGTAATATTTCAGTTGCCATTCATGAGCTTTGTCCACCTTATTAGATTTCTTTATCTCATGGATGACCTTGTTCTTGGCATCATAGTAATCTACTTTGATACCATCAATCTCCACTTCCTCATACTTTGATGTACGTTGCGGATAACTTGATTCATGCACCAGCTTACCTTCATAGACCAAGTCTGACTCTTGTTCCATATTGATGCCATTGGCAAACAGCCATAGTTTGCGATGGCAAAGCTGGTAATAGTTGAAATGAGTACCTGTTACTATCATAAGAAATTGTCCTCCTCATCACTTGTCAAGTCCACCCCCTTTTGGTCATCATAGAAACCGGTGCGGACAACGTTTAACCTAACAATGCTATTTTTTCCTATCTTAACCTCGTATCCAGAATCAATTCTATTTAGTTTGGTTTTTCCCTTGATAACAAGATACTCTGGTAAACTAATAGCGTAGAGTAATTTATATTCTAAGAACTCAGAATAGTTTCTGAACTGATACGTTGGAGGAGGACAAACAAAAACATCATCTTGATAGACAATTTTTCTACTTCTCCATTCCTTATTTTCTACATCATCTTCATCACTAACATCTCTTGGACAAATTAACCAATTGTATTTAAACATTTTTTCCAACTCCTTGACATTACTCTTTGCCTCAAATGAAAATTCAAATTTCTCTTTGTATACATTATTCAATAAAATTGTCATATCGTCAGAAGAGTAACTTTTCTGCAGCAATACATCTTTTGTCATCAAGAACGCTTTGCTTGGTATCCAACAATTATCCTCTAATATGCCATATGGTGCAGGATATATAGTTTTATTACGATAAGGAGTAAGAATATATAATATTCCCATATTATCAGAAAATCGGCAAAGTCTTCCAGTTCGTTGTATCATTCTATCTATAGGACACAATTCTGATATCATGATTTCAGAACTTATGTTTATACTCATTTCTCCTATTTGAGTCATAATAACGATACCCTTAGCGGTGCCTTCTTCCCATGCTTTTTCACCTAATGCCTCTATAATTTTTTCTTCCTTTTTCAATTTATCAGGCTCTGTAAACCTACTATGATAGAGATGGATATTGTCAATCTCTTCCTTGGTTCTTTTACTACAAATATGTTTATATAAGGCTATAGCACTATCCACTGTATTCATATAGAGTATTCCATTCCCTATTTCAAAACATTTTTCAATCAAGGGATCGATATCTTTAAATTCATTATAATCAATAATATCTTTAATTTCAAATCGTTTACGAATATTATTAACATCATGAGAATCCTCTAAGATTGAATCAATCTTATATCCTGTATTCTGATATAATGATAATGAAGAATCAGGTAGCGATGCACTCATTATAAGTACTGGCACTTTCCATTCATGTAAAACCTTTAGTAAATACTGAATGTTAGCGAGAGTAAAGTCATCATAGAAATCAGCCTCATCAATAACAACACAAGAATTTGCCAAGTTATAACTAATAAGATGATGGTCCTCACGTGTCATCGTCAAAGACATCAGAAGATGATCAATTGTACAAACTGTTATAGGCGATAATAAACATCTCGCCATCTTATGCTGATTCAACGCATCAGACAAACTAATCTCATTATTTTTCACTCTATCACTAATGACAGACCACGCACTGGAATGATACAATCCAGTTTGCCCCAATTCCTTAGAGACATTTATTGATATAGCATTCGATGTGAATCGGGTTGGCATTGCAAAAATTAATCTATCAGCCCTTTGTGCTTCAATCTGCTTTGATGCCCATAATAATGCCGCATCTGTTTTACCAGCGCCAGTTGGCGCTCTAAGAAGAAGAAGGTCTTTTTTCCAGTTATCTTCTACTATTTTTTGCACACCACGCTTTTGAGTGTAAGGAAATGTATAAGAGAATGGTTCTAAGCAGGAAATATCTTCCATTTCTTCTTTTGCACTTGCTCTATGATCTGCTAATTGAAGTAATCCTCTAATCGCATCATATTCTATATGTTCAGAACATAAGAGTGAAAAATCATTTTTGAGAGTTATACTTGATGACGTCATTAGGAATTCTTTCCATATTGAACGATATGCTTCACAAGCCTCCCATTTGTTTTCATATCTACGCCCTAACTTAGAATGATGAGCTGCAATTGCTACTTTTTGTGACATAAGCAAATCACCTTGTTGATCAACTATACTTAGTGATTCCATCTCATGACGAAAATTATTTTTCCTTAGATTTTCACCTGCCTCATCATGACATTCTTTACTATATTTTAAGAAATTTCCTTCAGGATTTTTAGTTTTCCAGACTTTGTAGTTTTGATAGTCTTTCCAACAGGCAGTTTGCCACTTATTATGTTTTTTCCCCTCATCATGCCATTCAGCAGAAGCGCATAAAAGGTTGGTCAAGTTCTTCCCGACCATTTTTGAGTATTTACTCAAAGAAGCAGGAAGAACCTGACAAATAGATAAAGATTCCTTTACAACATCTTTATTATGTTGCTCTAAAGTTATGCCAGAAGGCTTTGCTAATACTATGTTATTGTCAGCCTTGTTCATTTGTCCGCATTATAGAGTTTACGCTTGTTCGTCGGAGTTAGGAGACTCCTCTTTATCTTGTTTCTTCTTACTTTCCTTTTTCTTTTTTTCCATCTTATTCTTAATATTTATAATCAACTTTTGAACATTGTCAAACTTTTCTACCCTATCAACTTCGGGAAAGTATGTATATAGTTCATTCTCATTAAGAAATTGCATTGCTTTCTTATAAGCTGTCAAAACGCTATCGGATTCTTTATCTGTATCATCACCATAGAAGAAAACAGCCTTTCGATCCTTCAACTCTTCTTTAATTCTTTCTTTTTCGATTTTAGATGCCTTAAAGTAACGTGAAGCCTTTCGACTTAATTTAGGATCAAATACAATGAAAACCTTTTGAGGTTCACCACACACCTCATTACGCGCTTGATTGGCATAATCATTTAGGAAACGAGTTGCCTCCAAGAATATTCTTGCTCTTCTTTTTCTTTCAGACTCATTGGCAAATTTATGCGCAACAGTTTTAACATAAAAGTTCCCGTCGTATTCATACGTCTTGTGTATACTTAATGAAGTAACATCCAAAAAGAAATTCATACGCATATCGTCTTCCTGACTATACTCAACAGTAACAATTGCTTGCTTTTTTGCATCCTCATTTGGATTGTTGTTTACACATACAAGCAAATCATTTCCAAATTTACTTGGATTTAATGCCACCGCTGGCGTTACCGATATTGGAGAAGTTCTTCTTACAGAACCAACACCATCTATGGTATGCATAAATCCGCCCATATCAGCACGTAAATCACACTCGATCTTACTTGTTATACCATCAGCATTAGATACATAAGTGTACTGATCATCATTCTCTCCAATATGATTATCTTCTTGATCATCTATATTAATTCTGTCTATAGCAGAGAAAAGAGAATGACGCTGCATCTGTCCAGAGATATATGCTCTGTCATCAAGACGCTTTTTTATTGTAGGCATGTTTCCTAACAATTTGTCACCTCCATTTGCGATATGATTCTCAAAAGGAGCAATAAGCGTTACTAAAATACCTTTAATTATCATTTTTATATTTTTTAAAAGTTATACATTTTCATTTTTTTTATTCACTGTTTTCAATCTTGAAAAAGCTATCAGAAGATTTTTTGCCTGTTCTAATGGCAACTCACCACATGATACCTTTGACATAAATAATTTAGCACCTTCATCTATGTCATAACCTGTAAGACGAGCTGCTCTTGTTGTAATAAATGCAACTAATGCATCTCCTGTTTTTGCAGACATAATAGCACTTTCAAATTGAATTAAAATTTTATTTTTTAATTCTGTTTGTTCTTCCTTTTTTTCTTTTTTTTTCTTTTCATTCAAGTTCTTATCCACTGATATTTTCTTAGAGGCATAAGTGAAAGCTTGAGAGTTTAGCCAATTCCCAAAAGCGATGGCTGAATTAACAATATCTTCATTTATTTTTTCCATAATGCAAAAATATGTTTTTAATAATAATTCCATTTCATTAGGGTATTCTGCCCTAAAAGAGAAGAAACCACGAAAAGATGCTTTATTAAATAAAGTTAGGAATCTACTTACAAACAAGTCAAACCTATCATATTCATTTTTTCTAATATCATTAAACTTATCTATTTTACTTCGACTACCAACTTTAAATAATTCGATTCTATAAATACTATCAACTATGCTTTGCAACTTTCCCTTCGATGCCAAATCTATAATGACATGATTGAATGAAAATGCTTTTATCTCGTCTGATGACACAAGATAAATATTCGTATTTTTCAATCGGTTCACAACATTACAAATCTCTGGCGAAATTCGGTCTTCCGCATCCTTTGCGAATTTACCAATCGCCCCAAGCAAAGCAACAGCTCCCATAACACTTGTCTGTGGTGCATACGGAAAATTCCCATTAAGCAAACGAGGACGATGTAATGTATATTTTCCACCTTTCTTCCCAGTAACTTTACCATGCAATAAATTCTTCGTTTCATTTATATACATTTCCTCAAAGAGATTAATGAAATGAATCATATCAGGAAGTTCTAAGTCAGGAATGAGACACCAATTCTTTTTATCCCTATAACAAGGCTTATCTGGTGTTGACAGTGTAATACACCCCAAGTAATACTCTCTTAATGTCCATTTCGGTTTTCCTCGTTCATTTAAGCCTTTTCCTTGTGAAGTAAATATAGAGAATTCGCCTGCAAATGGATTTCCAACTAATGGGAGTTTGTCTTTTGTTAGCTCTTTTCTATTTAATTTTTCAATTGTTTCCTTGGCTTTTTTGTTTATAAAGGAAGGTGAAATAAAATCAGCGTCTTTCTTTGCAAAACGATACTTTATTATATTCCTTTCAGCAGCGACTTTAGGAGCTTCAAGGGCATAATGATTTAGACCTTTTTCTAATTCATATAGAATATGGTCTTCGTTTATTTCCTCTTCTTTTTGCAAATTATTATGCACCATCAGAAGCGCCATTGCATATTTAAAAAATGGATGTGTTGTCATACTTTTGTTATTTCAACTTCTACCCAACCTTCGCTATTGCCAAGATATGTTACAGAATTATTTATGTTCTTTTTCAACAAACTTAATAAATCAGCATCAATATTAATTGGTATCTTTATGATACCATGTATTTCTATGTACTCGCGAGATACTGGCGTATAGTAATAAAATGGTATTTTTTGCCAATTGTACTTTTCACTATTGCTTTTATCTGGAGATTTCAGCCAATTGTCTATCTGTTTATTAATATTACTGCCATCACTATCAGAATGCATAATCTCATCATGCAATTCTTTAACAACATCTAAACTTATATGCCTAGAGCCATTTACTTGTACATATGTATCATGTCTTCTACGAGCACGACTCCATAAATCTGTATAGTACATAAAGCCTATATCTCCTTCTTCTAAAGGCTTTATAGGTTCATACCAAGGCGTCCCGTTTAACGAGAAAAACTCCATCAATAATGGAATATAGGTAGAGCCAGGAAAAGAGTTTGGCTTTATTATTGCGTTTTGTTCTCTTTTCAAATTCATGTCCTTTAGAATTTCCTCTCGAATTTCATTGTCAAAGTGCCATCCTAGCATATTTTCAAACATACCGCATAGCATTTTTTTACTAGGATATTTCATTGTTTTATAAAAAGATCCAGGCAATTCAGATACCATAGACAAAGGTGCCAATGGAATAATTTCCAAAACAGCTTGAACATTCTGTTCGGGAAGTTTTTTCAATATCGATAAATCTATATTTTTTTCCATTTTAATCTTTCGTTTTAATAAATCCAAAACCCTGTGAACATTGTTCTCCTACTCCTCCTTCATAAGCAATCTTCATCAACTCTAAAGGTGCTTTCATGCGGAAAGAGCAGAGATATCCACGTACTCTTGATTCGTAAGGAGTATTGGCTTTTATCGTTATCAACTTCGACTTGACCTTATTGTCTGTCAATTCGAATGAAAACTCCTTGTCATTCATATCAAATGGTTGCCCATGAATGCTCTCAAACCTTGCCAACAGTCCCTTTAGTATGCCTTGGGCAAACTTAGGATTGTCTGGAGATAAGTATTGTATTTTGTTGTCCTCATGCTGCTTAACACAAATAGGAGACAAGGCTTGGAAAGTCATAACTTCGGACAAAGGCGGCATGGGCATAGCTTCTACTCCAACAACATCAAATGCAACTTGATATTTCCTATTGCCAATGGTAAAACTTTGATGAGCAAATATTCCTTGAATGAACTCCATGGTGCTTTTCTCTGGAATGAAACTAATGTACCAAGTAGCTCTTTCACCCATGATATTAAGACAGCCTTCTTTCGGCAAAGGTCTTACCTTTTCAAAGATAAAAGGCGAATAGCAAAATAGCTTAAATCTCTTGCTTCCATTCAATTGATAACCATTTTCATGAAGCCATGACGAATATTGCGTATCAGCTTGCGCCAATATGCGATAAATGACAGCAGACTGCTCATACTGATAATTAAAGGGCAGCAAGTCACCATGTTTCCTATCTATTTTCAAAGTTATTTTAAACTTCATAAATATTTATTTTATGCATACAAAGTTAATAAAAAAACTTATACGTTGTTATTTCTTTAAGAATTATTATACTAATATTTCATTTTATCCTATCGAAATGCCAGTTTAGCAAGTAAACAACAAACACCGACATTACCCTTACCTTCATGCCTTAGAATACCCACTTTTTGCATCACCGCCAAATCTCTTTTTACCACCCTTGAAGTCTCCGACATGTTACCGACATGTCTCCGACATTTTTCTCCGACATTTACATCGGCATTACCGCCACTATTACCGCCACATTACCGCCAAAACAATATTTGCACCGACATTTTACACCGACATTTACACCGACAAAATAGCATCAACCTTCTGCGTTCACAGACCAGCACTAAATTGATAACTTTTCCAAAATTATCCCAAAAGGGAAAGAACAAGAAGATTTAAGGAGAAAAGGGGATTACACATTATTATAAATAGGAATTCTTAGGGAAAATAGTGGGGATAACGTTATTGAATATCAGCAACTTAAAAGTTTCATTGTGCAAGTTGAGGCATTTTCATTGTGCAAGTTGAGGATTTATCATAGAAAAATGGTGTTTCATTCCTCAAAATGAAACACCATTGACCTAAATTTTATGCTGATAATCGAATTTCGCAATTAGTTGCTATAAGCACTCTCACCATGCTCGTAGATGTCGAGACCTTCCTCCTCTACTCGCTTGTCAACACGTACACCTACACTCTTATCTACTACCTTGAAGATAATGTAGGTAACTACAACGCTGTAGATGATGCTTACCACGGTGGCTACAACCTGAACCCAAAGCTGATGCCAGTCGCCATAAAGGGCACCCTGCACACCTTCGACTCCTGTTACATACTGAGTGGCGAAGACACCAGTGAGGACTGATCCCAGAATACCACCCATACCATGAACACCAAAGGCATCGAGGGCATCATCATACTTGAACTTCTCCTTTACTACCGCTACCATGAAGAAGCAGACGATGGTGGAAATGATACCGATGCAGAAAGCTCCGAAAATATCGGTACTGCCGGCTGCAGGAGTGATGGCTACCAGTCCGGCAACAGCACCGGTACAAGCACCTACCGTAGTTGGCTTCTTGTTCACAATCCAGTCGATGAGCATCCAGGTAGTGGCTGCTGCAGCTGTGGCGATATGAGTTACGAGGAAGGCATTGGCTGCCAGACCATCGGCTGCCAGACCGCTACCGGCATTGAAACCGAACCATCCCAACCAGAGGAACGACATACCCATGAACACGAAGGTGATGTTGTGAGGTGTGATAGGATGACCCGCACGGTAATCATCTCGCTTGCCTACACAGAGTGCCATAACCAAAGCGGCTACACCGGCATTTATATGAACCACGGTACCACCCGCAAAGTCGATGGCTCCCATCTCCTGCAGGAAACCGCCACCCCATACCCAGTGGGCCATTGGAAGATAAGCGATGATAACCCAAAGGATGGTGAAAAGTACATAACCGCTGAACTTCACGCGCTCGGCAAAGGCACCGAGAATCAAGGCTGGAGTAATGAGGGCGAACATGCACTGGAACATAGCAAAGGTGAGTTCCGGAATGCCTGTAGGCATGATGGCATCCAAGCCGATGCCGTGAAGAAAACATTTATCGAAACCACCGATGACGCAAGCCAGAGGATTGCCCGAATCGGCATATTCTGTAGAGAAAGCCCAGGAATAACCGAAGGCTACCCATATCAGACTGACTACTGCCACGATGAAAACCGTCTGCATCAGGATGCTGAGAATATTCTTCTGGCGCACCAAACCTCCATAAAAAAGTGCTATACCCGGGATTGACATCAAAAGCACCAAGATGGTTGCCATGATCATCCACGCTGTGTTACCCGTATCAAGTGTCGTCAATAATAAACTGCTCATAAAAATATCTTATAGTTAAATTAGAATACAATATTATAATATAGCCTCTCAAATATAAGCTTCAATACCAATCATAAAGTTCAATGTTCAAACCTCAAAATTCAAAGTATCTTTATTCCTCTTTCTCAGCGTTATACAATGCAATGTCGCCACGTTCGCCGGTTCTGATTCTTACCGTATCGAGTACAGGAATCACGAAGATTCTGCCGTCTCCTACTTCACCTGTCTGGGCAGCCCCCTGGATGGCGGCGATGGTTGGTTCCACGTTCTTGTCACGAACCACGATGTTCAGGAGCACACGCTCGATGCTGCTGGTATCATACATCACACCACGGTAAATGCGAGCCTGGCGCATTTTACCCTCACCTCTTACATTATAATAAGAGAACCACTCGATGTCTGCTGCTAAAAGCGCCTTCTTGACATCCTCGAATCTAGACTTGCGGATAATTGCCTCAATCTTCTTCATAATCCTTTAATAATTAATAATGTGTAATACTTCTATTGATTGTCTCTTTTCGAAAACGGACCTTCATTGGTTGCTATTTAAATCAAGCCTTTCATTTACACTATGTTCGTTTTCGACTGCAAAATTAATACATTCTGTCAGCATTTTAAAAGGAATACAAGCATTTCGTTTTTACTTTTTGTCGAACATTTTAAATTTATCGAGGCTTATCATATTCTCCTTACAATTTGTAAGGCAGAAAGCACTTTTATGATACAAATTGTAAGATTGCAAAAAATAATCAAGATTCAGTATTTATTTTCTTGCATATTTCAACAAATCGTCGTACCTTTGCAACCGAAATCAAACAAATAGTCATCGAAATATTCGAAAGACTAGCAAAAAGTCAAATCTCAAAAGAGATAAGACATGAGAGATAAAAGAAGAGTATTCAAATATAAAGGACAACGCAGATGAAAGAAACAGTTCATTTTACAAAGATGCAGGGAGCGGGTAACGACTATATCTATATAGATACCCAACAATACGACATTCCTGACCCAGAGAAGGCGGCAATTGTCTGGAGTGCTTATCACACGGGCATAGGAAGCGACGGACTGGTTCTCATCGGAAAGCCGCACGACGGCATAAGAGCAGATTATTCGATGCGTATCTTCAACGCCGATGGTTCAGAAGCGATGATGTGCGGCAATGCAAGCCGATGCATCGGTAAGTATCTTTACGAAAAAGGATTGACCCGAAAGGACACCATCCGACTGGAAACGCTTTCGGGTATCAAGATATTGAAACTTCATCTTCAGGATAATAAAGAAGTTGTGGAATCGGTAACAGTAGACATGCTGGAACCCCAACTTGAAAATCCCGAGCAATTCATAGGCCCTTCGGTGCTCGAAGCTGACGGCAGAAAATTTGAAGGCACCTATGTTTGCATGGGTAATCCGCATTTCGTTACCTTCGTGGATGACATCGCCACCATCGACATCGCCCACTATGGTAAAATCCTGGAAAGAGACAAGGCATTTCCCCAGAGATGCAACATAGAATTTGCACAAGTAACTGACACAGACGTCATAAGGACACGAGTTTGGGAAAGGGGAAGCGGAATAACAATGGCTTGCGGAACAGGAGCCTGTGCCACAGCCGTAGCCGCAGCCCTTACCAAGCGTACTGGCAGAAAAAGCAGTATCGTGATGGATGGCGGAACGCTGGAAATAGAATATAGCGAGGCTGATGATCATGTCTACATGACGGGACCTGCAGCCTTCTCATTCGAAGGAGAAATCCAGTTGGAGTGTTAATATAGGGAGTGTTGAATGTGGAATGTTGAATGTTGAATTTAGCTGTACCCACCAAGTCAACACTCAACACTCAACACTCAACATTTTAAAAAGAGAACGCAAACTTAAATAACAAATGGTCGATAATGACCGTAAATAAAAGGAGAAACAAAATATGGCATTAGTTAATGAACATTTCCTGAAGTTGGCCAACAACTACTTGTTTGCCGACATCGCAAAGAAGGTGAACGCCTACAAGATTGCACATCCAAAGCAGCGTGTAATCAGTTTGGGCATCGGTGACGTAACCCAGCCTCTCTGCCCTGCCGTCATTAAGGCGATGCACAAGGCTGTAGACGAGATGGCTGAGCAGGCTTCCTTCAGAGGCTACGGTCCGGAGCGAGGCTACGACTTCCTCCGCGAGGCTATCATCAAGAACGACTTTCTGCCACGTGGCATTCATCTCGACGCCAACGAGGTATTCGTAAACGATGGAGCCAAGAGTGATACAGGAAATATCCAGGAGATTTTGAGATGGGATAACAACATCGGCGTTACCGACCCGATTTATCCGGTTTATATAGACTCTAACGTGATGATAGGTAGAGCGGGAATCTTCGAGAACGGCAAGTGGAGCAATGTAACCTACATGCCTTGTGATGAGAGCGACGACTTCATCCCTCAGATTCCAGACCACCGTGTGGACATGATTTATCTCTGTTATCCAAACAACCCTACGGGTACGGTTATCTCGAAAGAGGAACTCAGAAAATGGGTAAATTACGCTATCAAGAACGAAAGCATCATCCTCTATGATGCAGCCTACGAGGCATATATCACTGACCCGGAAATTCCTCATTCTATCTACGAGATTCGTGGAGCCAGAAAGGTAGCGATAGAATTCCACAGTTATTCGAAGACTGCCGGATTCACCGGTGTGCGTTGTGGTTACACCATCGTTCCTAAAGAGTTGAAGGCAAAGACATTGGCAGGTGAGGAAGTGGCATTGAATCCTATCTGGGACCGCCGCCAGTGCACCAAGTTTAATGGTACAAGCTATATCAGCCAGCGTGCTGCCGAAGCCATCTACACCCCTGAGGGTAAGGAACAGGTGAAGGCAACCATCAATTACTATATGGAGAATGCCCACTTCATGAGAGCAGAACTCCAGAAACTCGGCTTGAGAGTATATGGCGGCGAGAATGCACCTTATCTCTGGGTGAAGACGCCAAACAATACACCTAGCTGGAAATTCTTCGAAGAGATGCTTTATGGTGCCAGTGTAGTCTGCACCCCTGGTGTTGGCTTCGGTCCATCGGGCGAAGGCTACATCCGACTCACCGCCTTTGGCGAGCATGAGGACTGCAAGGAAGCCATGGAGAGAATAGCCAAATGGCTGGGAAAATAATTCAACATTGAACATTAAACATTAAATTATATAAGGTATGAGCAACTTAAGATTTGAAGCTGTTTCAGAGGCTTCCAAGAGAAAGCCTGTTGAGGTAACCGCTCCTAGCGAGCGACCAAGTGAATTCTTCGGAAAGAAGGTATTCAACCGACAGAAGATGTACAAGTATCTCCCTGCAGATGTCTATGAGAAACTGGTAGATGTCATCGACAACGGAGCACGTCTCGACCGTAACATCGCCAACGCCGTAGCCAAAGGCATCAAGCAGTGGGCTGACGAGAATGGCGTAACCCACTACACTCACTGGTTCCAGCCATTGACAGAAGGTACTGCAGAAAAGCACGATGCCTTCATCGAGCATGATGGCAAGGGTGGTATGATTGAGGAATTTTCAGGCAAGTTGCTCGTTCAGCAGGAGCCTGATGCATCATCTTTCCCATCTGGCGGTATCCGCTCAACCTTCGAGGCTCGCGGTTATTCTGCATGGGACCCAACATCTCCTGTATTTATCATCGACGATACACTCTGTATCCCTACCGTCTTCATCTCTTACACAGGTGAGGCTCTCGACTATAAAGCTCCATTGCTCCGTGCATTGCACGCTGTAAACGTAGCTGCTACAGATGTTTGCCACTACTTCAACCCTGATGTCAAGAAAGTTATTTCCAATCTCGGTTGGGAACAGGAGTACTTCCTGGTAGATGAAAGCTTGTATGCAGCACGTCCTGACCTGATGCTGACAGGCCGCACGCTGATGGGTCATGATTCTGCCAAGAACCAGCAGATGGACGACCACTACTTCGGCGCCATTCCTGAGCGTGTTCAGGCATTCATGAAGGATTTGGAAATCCAGGCTCTTGAACTCGGTATTCCTTGCAAGACACGTCACAACGAGGTTGCACCAAACCAGTTTGAGTTGGCACCTATCTTCGAGGAGACCAACCTTGCCGTTGACCACAACATGCTCCTGATGAGTTTGATGAAGAAGGTAGCTCGCCATCACGGTTTCCGCGTACTTCTCCATGAGAAGCCATTCGCAGGCATCAACGGTTCCGGTAAGCACAACAACTGGAGTCTCGCTACAGATACAGGCATTCTGCTTCATGGTCCTGGCAAGACACCAGAGGATAACCTCCGTTTCGTAGTCTTCATCACGGAGACTTTGATGGGTGTATACAAGCACAACGGTTTGCTTAAAGCTTCTATCATGAGTGCTACCAATGCGCATCGTCTGGGCGCCAACGAGGCACCTCCAGCAATCATCTCTTCATTCCTCGGCAAACAGTTGACCGACCTTCTCGAGCACATTGAGAAAGCCGACAAGAAGGATCTCTTCACCGTAGCTGGCAAGCAGGGCATGAAGTTGGATATCCCTGAGATTCCGGAGTTGATGATTGATAACACTGACCGTAACCGTACATCACCATTCGCCTTCACCGGTAACCGTTTCGAGTTCCGTGCCGTAGGTTCTGAGGCTAACTGTGCATCAGCAATGATCGTATTGAACACAGCTGTAGCCGAGGCTTTGACCGACTTCAAGAAGCGTGTGGATGAGTTGATTGCCAAGGGTGAGGATAAGACATCTGCCATCATCGACATCGTTCGTCAGGATTTGAAGACCTGCAAGCCAATCCGTTTCGACGGCAATGGTTACTCAGATGAGTGGGTAGAGGAAGCAGCTAAGCGTGGTCTGGACTGCGAGAAGAGCTGTCCTAAGATTTTCGAGCGTTATCTCGACCCTGCCTCTATCAAGATGTTCGAAGATATGGGCGTCATGAAGAAGAACGAGTTGGAAGCTCGTAACGAGGTGAAATGGGAGACCTACACCAAGAAGATTCAGATTGAGGCTCGTGTAATGGGCGACTTGAGCATGAACCACATCATCCCTGTGGCTACTCACTATCAGAGCCAGTTGGCTAAGAATGTGGAGAACATGATTGATATCTTCGGCGACGAGGAAGGCAAGAAGTTGACAGCCCGCAACATCAAGATTATCAAGAAGATTGCTGAGCGCACTCAGATCATCGAGACAGGTGTTGAGGAGTTGGTAAATGCCCGCAAGGTTGCCAACAAGATTGAGAATGAGCACGATAAGGCGATAGCTTATCATGACACGGTAGCTCCAAAGATGGAGGAGATCCGTTATCAGATTGACAAGTTGGAGTTGGCTGTAGCCGATGAGCTCTGGACCTTGCCTAAGTATCGTGAACTCCTGTTCATCCGCTAATCAGCAATGTCTTCCAACATAAGACATATTTCTGACAGATAAAAAAACAAAGCTCTAACAAGAGCTACTCTTCATCAGATATAACAATTGAACGATCAATCTATTTCTTTTATTGGTTGTTTAAGTTTGCGCGGAGTGTGGTTGTGAAATCACGCTCCGCTTTTTTGTTTCCAAAAAAAGCCTACACCTAAGTACACTCTGTATTTAGGATATACTACCTGCCTCGGTATCAGAATCTAATCATACACATTTCTCCATCAATACAAAGGTGATGAAACCCAGGAGAAGAGCGTAGGTGGCTTGTTTCTGGAAGCCATGGGCATGGGTTTCTGGAATCATCTCATCGCTCGTTACATAGAGCATGGCGCCACCGGCAAAGCCCAGCATCACGGGGAGGAAGGTGGTAGAGGCTGAGCCCAAACCGAAACCCAACAGAATGCCTACCACTTCGAGCAGGGCGATGAAGATGGAAATGAAGAAGGTACGGACTGCTGTAACACCTGCCATCATCAAAGGAGCAATAATCACCATACCCTCAGGGATGTTCTGCAGGGCGATACCGAAGGAAACGCCCCACTCCGTTGCGCCTTCTGATGAACAGACACTCACTCCAGCAGCCATGCCTTCGGGCAGTTTATGTAGGGCTATCGCCATCACGAAAAGCATCACATGACTGAGCCTGGCATTGTTGCGATGCTCCTCGGGATCTAGTCCCGTGATACGATGAAGATGGGGAGTCACCAGATCGAGCACGTTCAGAAACAAGGCTCCTGCCATCACGCCGATTACTACCAGCCACCAAAGCCTGGTCTGTTCGAAGGCTGGCACTATCAGTCCCAACGTGGAAGCTGCCAGCATGATTCCGGCACAATATCCCAATACGGCGTCGTTCCATTTGTGAGGCAACTCCTTGACGAAGAATCCCAAAATGGCACCTATAATCGTGGCACCGCAAAGCCCGGCAGCACTAATCAATACGTTTGTCATAATCAATATAATATATCGAAGTTATCCAGTTAAACACATGAAGATGCAGATACATCATAGAAGAAAAAAAGCATGGACAACCATCACGGTCATCCATGCCCATCTATTTCGTATCTGATCTATTCTATTTTTATAAAATGTGTATGTTATGGTGAAATTGGTGTTTTCCAATTTCATATCATCATTCCTATTTCAACTTCTTATAACCATAAGTTGCGTTATTACCCAACTGCTCTTCGATGCGGATAAGTTGGTTGTACTTAGCCATACGGTCGGTACGGCTCATAGAACCCGTCTTAATCTGACCAGAGTTTGTTGCTACGGCAATATCAGCAATTGTTGTATCCTCGGTTTCACCAGAACGATGGGAAGTAACGGTGGTGTAACCATGGCGATGAGCCATCTCGATAGCATCCAGTGTCTCGGTGAGAGAACCAATCTGGTTTACCTTGATGAGGATAGAGTTGGCAGCACCCATCTTGATGCCCTTCTCCAGGAACTTCACGTTGGTAACAAAGAGGTCGTCACCTACCAACTGGCAACGATCGCCGATGGCAGCAGTCAACTTCACCCAGTTGTCCCAATCGTTCTCGTCAAGGCCATCCTCGATAGAATCGATAGGATATTTGGTAATCAGTTCTTCCAGGAACTTGATCTGCTCAGCAGCAGTCAGTTTTTTACCATTAGGATCCTTCTTCTTACCATCCTTCAACTGGCGATAATCGTAGTACCACTCACCATTCTCCTGAACGGCAAACTCGCTGGCAGCACAGTCCATGGCAATCTTCACGTCCTTACCAGGCTCATAACCGGCATCCTTGATAGCCTGACAGATACTGTCGAGCGCATCCTCAATACCATCGAGTGCAGGAGCAAAACCGCCCTCATCACCTACGGCAGTAGAAAGACCGCGGCTCTTCAGGAGCTTAGCCAAGGCATGGAACACCTCAGCACCCATACGGATAGCCTCCTTCTCGGAAGGAGCACCCACAGGACGGATCATAAATTCCTGGAAGGCGATAGGCGCATCAGAGTGAGCACCACCATTGATGATATTCATCATAGGAACAGGAAGGGTGTAAGTATTGCAACCGCCAATGTAGCGATACAATGGGATGTGGAGATACTCAGCAGCAGCATGAGCCACAGCCAAAGAAACACCGAGGATGGCATTGGCACCCAGGTTTGACTTGGTCTTGGTACCGTCCAGTTCCAACATCTTATAATCGATGACACGCTGCTCCAAGGCAGAAAGACCTACCAAAGCCGGAGCTATCACCTGATTCACATTCTCCACGGCCTTCAAGACGCCCTTGCCGCCATAGCGGTTCTTGTCACCATCACGAAGTTCCAAAGCCTCGTTCTCACCAGTGGATGCACCAGAAGGAACCGATGCACGACCTACGACACCTGACTTCAAAGAAACTTCAACCTCTACTGTAGGATTGCCACGAGAATCCAAGATTTCTCTTGCATGAACATTTTCAATAATCATAATTCTATAATACTTTTAATTACATTAAACATTTTTTCCGAGTGCAAATTTAGGTATTATCTGACAAATCTCCAAATTTCGGGCATCATTAAAAGTAGGTATTCGCCCGAAAATACCTACATATAGGTAAGGAGAGGCATGGAAATTTGAGATGCTACCAAATTGTCATTTTGTTTTAATTTTACCAATCAGTTCTTCGAAATCCTCCTTTTGCATAGCACCCATCTGCACAGATGGTTTGCCTTTCACTGGGATGAAGAGGAAAGTAGGAATGCTGCGGATGCCGAAGACGGAAGCAAGTTCGGACTCCTGGTCGATATCCACCTTATAGAAATCTATCTTGCCGGCATATTTCTCGGCGAGAGATTCCACTACGGGAGCCATCATCTTGCAAGGACCACACCAGGTGGTGTAGAAATCGATGACGGCAGGACGGGAACCGGCGAATACCCATTCATCCGGATGAGCCTCGTAATCCATAATCTTTTTTCTGAAATCAGATGTGGTGAGATATTGCACCTTGGCAGTTTCAGTTTTCTCAGACTTCCCTACAGTCGTTTGAGGAGAAACAGCAGGTGCTTTCCTGTTCTGTGTACAAGAAACAAGAAATGGTAGAAATAAAACAGCTGCTAATATAATTTTCTTCATAGTTTTTCGTTGTTTTAATTTGAGAGGGTATGCCATGAGGCTATAACACACCCTCTTATTACAATTAATCACTAATAATAAATAATCACTACTCCTAATCCTTCAAAGAATAAGTAACGGTAGTAACAACCCTTACCTTTTTAATATATGGGGTATTGGAATCGCGGTCTTCAATAGAGAACTGGCCCTGGTCGGCATTCATGATTTTATCAATCTTGCTCTTGCTGTTCTCAGCAAACTGGGTAGCAGTCTGCTCAGCATTCTCTATCGCCTCCTGCATCATCTTAGGTTTCATCTGACGGAAAGCAACATACTCATACTTCACCGGATTCTCGTAACCACCATCCACAATAGCAACCCCCTTCTGAAGCAGATCACCCTGACGGGCAATGATACTGCGGACCAGTTTCACATTCTTCGATGTAACCGTGATAATGGAAGTAATGTTATAACGATAGCCCTGTCGGTTTTCGCCATACCGTTCAGCATTGAGGTCGATGACCACAGGCGCATTCACATTGATTTCATTAGCCTTAACACCATTCTCCACCAGGAAGTTTCTGATGGTTCTCGTGGTGGCATTGATTTTTTGATAGAGTTCAGGCAGGTCATTGCCTATTTCCTTGGAAACGATAGGCCACGTCACCTTATCAGCCTCCACCTCCTTTTCGGCAAGGCCTTTCACTACAACCTTTCGGTCTTTACTAATCACACTTTCAAGTCCCGACTTGATACAAAATCCAAGCATGATGATGCCGATGGTTAAAATCACGGCTTGCTTAATACCAGAATTGATGTTCATAATTAGTCCTCCATTATTAAGTTGTTAAAATTGAGTTTCCATTCTATCTCAGATTGAGTTGCAATTTGAGTTTTCAAAGATACAATAAAAATATAGGAAAACGACACTTTATAATGATGAAAGTACGTTTTTTTTATAAGTAATTGAGAATGAGATAAGTTTTTATCTCATAAAAAGAAGAGGTTACGAATTAGAAATAAACAGAATGTAGCATCCTGCTGTGATTTGCATAACCATCCAAAGAACTCTTTCGGTTGCAAAGGTACGATATTTAATCGGGGATAAAGAATGTTTTAAGATTTTTTATCCTCGATTTTTTGCTTGGATAAATCTGTTTTCATTAAACCATATTCTTCTCTGTTCTTTGCTATTTCCATTTCAATCCATTCAAACTTATGTGGCAATGGTTCCTGTTTTTTGAATTGTCTATTTCGTTTGCATATTCTCATTCTTTCGTGTGTTTTGTATAAAAGTCAGCCGTCGTCGAAGAAAGACAGTCCTCATACCTCAGACTAACTTCCTCCGACTATGGCACGGCAAGAAAAATCCTTGACAGTATGCCTTGAAATGCTTCAAGACTATACTGCCAAGGACTTTTCTTTGTTTGCCGTGCTGACAACGGCTGATTTTTATAGCCACAACTCGCAGTTCCATTTTTTATCGCACAATCCAAACGACATGAAACAGTGGCACGCCACCCTTTCATGTCTCAGTAGTACGGCATGAGGAAAAGTGTTTCTTTTTGTCGGTTGCAGGCTAACCGATCAAAAGAAACACCATTCCTTGATTTGCCGTACCATTTTGTTTGCATACTCCACCGCAAGAAAGAAGTCATTGATGTAAACCTCAACGACCACTTTCATGCTTGGCTGCACAGCCTTGGAGAAAACCCGATGCAAGAAGCATGGACAAGCCATACTCTTCTTTCATCGGAATTTTTCTGATGGCTGTGCCATTTTTGTATGCGATTTCCATTTTTCAAGACGTTTGTAAGACGACGTTGTATCCATTTCTCAGAAATGAGTATGCGATAATCGTGCAGTCCAAAAACTTCCGTGAAGTTTCTATTTTCATTTGCCGCTCTGATTTTCTTTCCTCCACATGGTCTTTCCTTTTGGCATCAACCGTTATCGTGCAGGTGCAAAGGTATGGCAGCGGGCTTTGGAAATAAAAGGTCGAGCCTTCGGTTTTCAAAAAAATCTCCACACCGTTGGGTAGTATTTTTCCGAAAAACCTTGTATTTCCAGCCTCGCCGCCCTTGAAAGGCACCTGAAACGAAACGACCGATGCGACAGGAAGACGCAAAAAAAAATGTCGGAAAATGGAGCGACAAAAAGGTGAAGAAACGAGAACTTCCCTTCAGTTCCTGGAACCGCAAATAAATTTAATTCAAGGCTATATGACAACAAACATCAACATAACACAGACTTGGTGGAGATTACTCTCCGCAGTCGGCTCAACCCTCATCACTTTGGTGGCTTGGTTGGGATATATGGCTCTCTGCATGGTCGGTGAAGTCATATTAGGAATTGTGAAGTTCATCTTCGGCATCATCATTTCCATTCTTTCTATGGTGGTACTGATTGGAACATTCATTTGGTTATTAACACTTTAAAGTACAAGCGATATGAACAGAAGCATTGAAGCGATACCTACATGGGCACTCTGCTACATCATCAATGGCGATGCAAGCGGACTGACAGACGAGGAAATCCGTATGGTGGACGAAGCCATGCGCAAGAACAATATTGAGATAGTAAGTCCAAGATACAACGAGGACATGTGCACAGAACCTTACTTCAGCCATTATCCGTTCTTCGGACTGCCTACAGAAGTTGAGGACTGCGACATCATCTATCACGAGTAACAACCCCTTTAACAACATCAGACATGAACACTACAGAATATTTCAAGAGAACCATACAATCCTATTTGGAGGAGCGTGCTATGGAGGACGAACTCTTTGCAGCCAAGTATGACAACCCCGACAAGAACATAGACGATTGCGTCACCTATATCCTTAATTGGGTACAGAAGAGCGGTTGCAACGGCTTTTGCGATGACGAGATATATGGGCAAGCCATCCACTACTACGAGGAGAAGGACATCGAGGTAGGAAAACCATTGAACTGCCAAGTGTCTGTTAACCACCACATCGAACTCACAGAGGAGGAGAAGGCACAGGCAAGACAGGAAGCCATCCGCCAATATCAGCAAGAGCAGATGAACAAGATGCGTAACAGAGATACCGCCAAGCGCACCTCACAGAGAACGGAAACAGAAGTACACCAACCATCATTATTCGACACGTTATGAAACCAAGAACGAAATATCAGAAGCAAGTCGTAACCTCAAACAAGGGGTTACGACCTATCAAGGGAGCGCAAATGCAATGGGCATTCCGTGAATGCCTTGACCACTATGCCTTTCAGTTGAAACACGGACAGACCACCTGCATGGACTGCGGACACACTTGGACTACGGACGAGGATGCGGACAAATGTGTCTGCCCGAAGTGTAAGGCAAAGTTGGAAGTGCAGCGCACCAAGCGACAGAAGGCAATGTCTTCTACCTATTTCAGTGTACTCACCGAGCGCAAGGAACTGCAACTTATGCGAGCATTTCAGATGAAAGCCTATTACCGCAAGGGACAAAAGGCAGACATTTATTGTTGGGAGGTGGCACGCTATTGGATGAACGAGAAAGGCAAGGTGGAGGTTATGGCACGCAAGCGCACAATGGGTATCTATATGGACACGTTCTGCTACGACTCCGACATTGAACTGCGCAAGGACAACACCACCTATCAGCATATTGCTTCATTTCCGGTCTGCCCCGATATGAAAGTCATTCCTCAGATATGGCGCAACGGCTTTGACGGAGCGTTTCACGGCATCGAACCGCTTACATTGTTCAAGGCGATGCTGACAGACCACCGCATCGAAACAATGATGAAGCAATGTCGTTACGGACACGTCCGCCACTTCATAGACCACCCACGGCACTTGGAAACTTGTTGGAATGCCTACAAGATAGCCAACCGCAACCATTACCTTATTACAGACATCGGCAAATGGGCGGACTACATCTGTATGTTGGTAGAAATGGGCAAGGACATCAGAAGTCCACATTACATTTGCCCCGACAACCTTGAAGCCGAGCACGACAGAATATCCGAGAAAATCAGAGCAAAGAAAGAAAAGGAGCGTACCGAGGAGGAGATACGCAAGGCATTGAAGAACGAGGACAAGTTCAAGGAAATGAAGAGCCGTTTCTTCGGTTTGATGTTCACGGACGGCAATATCGTGGTGAGAATGCTTGAAAGCGTCAGGGAGCACGTTCTTGAGGGCAAGGCGATGCATCATTGCGTAGGCAGCGGTACAAACTATTCACTCAATCCCGACTGCATCATCTTCTCTGCAAGAATAGCCGAACAAAGGGTTGAGACCGTGGAGTTTTCACTCGAACAGATGAAAGTCGTACAATGCCACGGACTACAGAATAAGGATACCGAGCACCATGCTGACATCATCAACTTGGTGAACAGCAATGCAAGACTTATAGAGCAGCGTATGGTTGCAACGACATGAAATCCATATCGGCGGAGCGATGAAAATTCGTTCCGCCACTTTCTTTCTTGAGCCGAGGAGCGGAAAAGAAAGTGGCAAAGAAACCGTCTTTTCCTTATCTGCGATGCTTGCAAAGAACAAAGGACAGCCCCCAATCAAAAGGACTGTCCTATTTTATAAAACCTTATACTATGGAGTAAACAAGAGCAGATACTCCATTTTTCTTCTTCGCTCGATGGAAGGCACTATCTTTCCGTTCCACCTTTTGAAGTCCACATAGTCACGATAGATGTTTCTGTTGCCACTTCGCATCTTGGCATACATCCGGCTTTTCATCACCTTTCCACATCCCACATTGTAGGCAAGTGCAGCCAAGAGCAGCGAGTCACGACCGAAGTCACGAAACATGGCGCAGAGCTTTCTGAGGTCAGAGCGCAGCAATGCATCGGCTTGCCGTTCCGTCATTCTTGGAGAAAACCGCTCGCCAGGCAACAGCTTGTGCCCATATCCGACATAAGGATGATGCTTCGGTCCGTGCAGACCCTCGTACTTCTTGATGCAGGCGACAGCCAACTCAAAACGTGACACATGACGAACTCGCTTTATCGCCCCTTGCGTCTGGGCAGACAAGCTGCCCGATACAAGAAGCAAGGCTAACAATATCATCAACCTCATACGCTACCGAGTTTGTTGGCACTTCTCGCAAACTCTTCCTCCTCATCAGTATCGTTGAAGTTGAACTCCACTTCGTATGACTTGCCGAAGTTGTCCTCCACCACCACTGTCAGCGTCTGTGTCTCCGTGCTTGCCGAGGTATAGTAAAGACGGAACTTCTCGTTCTCCAACAGATAGCGGTCGTTTGGTTGGAACACCGTTCCGTTCTCCATTCTCAACGAGCCTTTTCCGTCATGCTGAAAATAGCGGATGGTATAGATGGTGCCGTCAAACTTTCCCTCCGCCTTCAACTCGCAGCGGATTTCAACGGTCTGTCCACGCACAATGTCCTTTGGCACAGGCATCGTCTCCACCTTGAAAGGATACGACTGCTGAATGTCCAGCTCATCGCTGCACGATGAAAGGATTACCGACACGGCACACACGAAAAGGAATGCCAATACGCTCACTGATTTCTTGATTTTATTGTTCTTCTTCATTGTCTTGATGTTTTTGAATGATTGTTACTTTCTTGTCTTATGGCTCATCAGGTACTCGTTCAAGTCCTTGTAACCTGTGTATAGATGCGAATGGTCAATGAACTTATCGCCATATCGCTTTTGCAGTTCGACACAGGCATTCTCGCCAGCTTCGTCATTGTCCAAGTGACAATACACTTGTGCATAGCCATCTAAAAGATGATGCACCTTTTGCATATTAGCCACCGAATTGAGGATAATATGATCCTCACCACGACCTATACCGAGCATGACGGCAGAGAGGAAATCCATAAAACCCTCGTACAGATGGCAGACGTTGCTGTTCCTGCCAATGAGAGTGACGTCCTTTGGCGACACGCAACCTTTGAAGAAGCGGTTGCGTATCTCGTAGCCATCGCTGTTGTTCTTGAAACCGACAGCAAAGAACTGTTTGCCATTGTATCGGTATTCCACCTGACAGCAGAAACGGCTCGCCACGTCAGCCGATATGCCACGCTCACGCAAGTATTGCCGAAGTGCAGGATGGCTCAATGCCTTTTCCACAATATCACTAAAGGGATTGCCTTTCGCCTTCACAGCCTTTTCTTCTGTTCTTTGATAATGCTGAAACGATGTCGGGAAACTGCCACCAAGCGTTTCAGATATGAACTTGGCTTGTGCCACAAACTCATTGCTGTTGATGAACTCCCCTGCGAGGTTGAAGATGTCACCACCTCTGGCGATGCCATAGTCATACCAGACATTCTTGTCCGTTGATACCCGAAGCGAAGGATTGCGGTCGTTGCGGTATGGCGCATGATACCAAAGTCCCGAAGCCTTGTGCTTGACAGGCTCAATGCCGAGAATATAGAGAAAGTCCACGATAGGCACTTGTTTGATTTCATTGATATCCATAGGCTCACTGTTTTAGTTGATGATGAACTTCATGCCGATGCCAAACTGCGTGTGGAAATGTCCCGTGCTGTTGCCCCAAACAAGCCTTTCCTTAACGGAAGCGGTCAAAGCTATAGCATCCGACAGGTATATTTCCGTTTCCAATGCCACGGCACCACCATAGATAAACGCTCCCTTGTTCTGCAAGGTCGCTCCGTCCGACATGGTTCTCTTGCCCCAGTTTACGGACTCATAGCCAGCCAGTGCCGTACCTCCGATATAGAACAGCACCGTCTTACTGTTGTCGGAAAGGAAGTTGTAGGAATAACCGAACTCGCCCGTCATTTGTGCTATTGGAACGGAAGTGTTACGGTAAGGCTGATGTACTTGCAGATATTCCGCCCCATACGTCCACTTGTCACCACCTTTGGTATAGCTCGAAAGTCCGAGACCTGCATAATAGCCAGCCTTGCAGGACTTCTTGCCGTTATATACTCCGTCAGCCATGCCGACCTTCACCTCGATGCCTTTCATCTGAGGAAGGCATCGTTGGGCGAATGCCTGCCCTGCGGTGAGGGCAAGCATCGCCATGATTGCAATGTTTCTTCTTTTCATCCGTTACTTCACGCTAAGTTCGTTGATTGTCAAAGCTCGCACCAAGTCGCTGTTCTCCACGACAAACGACTGATGGCGACCGCCTTCCTTCTCGTTCATCTCCACGACAAGCTCCTTGTCGTCGGGAATGGTAAATTTCGGCAAGCAGAACACCGTCTGCTCCGTTTTCTTGCCAGCCACACGCACCACATAGTTGTAGGCACGGACAGGAAGAAGCACCTGCTCCTGAATGGCGGTTCGCTTCGCCACCTTCTTGTCCACCACCTTGAACGTGACATAGTCCACGTCAAACGGCACGTTGCTCTGGTTCTTGATTTCTGTGTGGAAATACAGCAAGTCGCTGTGTACATAGATGCCCTTCAAAAGGTACTGGATTCCGAAACGCTTGCTGCCGATGTGCTTCACCTTGCGCTTGTTCTCCTTATGGATGGACTTCATGATGAGGTGTACCAGCATGGGACTTTCCTTGCCCAACTCCTTGAGATAAATCTCCTGTGCATTGTTCGGACGGTTCACCGCCTCACCGTCATGGATGAAGTCAGCCATCTCGATATTGAGCATGAGCGGTTCCTTGGCATACTTCACATTGAATGTGTAGAATGAGCCATTCTCCGTGATGACGCTCATATTGGTCTCTTTCTTGAAGTTCTTCACGGCTGCTTTTACACGGATAACATTCTCCGCACCGTCCGCCTTGCCAGCTATCAAATCCTCTGAACCCAAGTCAACGTACTTGACAGAGGCAGGAAAGAGAATATGAACCGTCTTGTCATAAGTCACTTCCAAACCATGAGGTGGAATCATGCGGTCGAAGGTCAACTTCTTGGTCAAGCCGTGATAGAGGTTGCTGTTCTCTTCCTTCTGCGGATACACCTCCTTGGTCAAGGTCAGCTTCTCTTCCTGGTCGGAAGAAACATTGCTTACTTGCTCAGTCTTTACAGACTTCTGCGCTTTTTTCTTGCCTGTCTTCTGCGCTGATGCAGTGCAGGCTACGCCCAGCATAAGGGCGAACATGATTGTTGTCTTTTTCATTTTGGTTTGCTTTTAATTAAACTTTTGGATTAAGTGGTATAAATGTTGTTGCCTTTCGGCTAATCTTCCTCTTGGTAGAGCATGACCCTGTAGCCAGCCTTCAGGTGTATCTTGACGGTACGCATCTTCTTGGAGATATACTGCGACACGCCTTGTATGACACCTTTTCCCAAGTCGGAGGCAAGCTGTGCCCCGGCATTGGAGGAAATGTTGATGCTGCTGTTCAGCGAGCTTCCCATGTTGGCACCGACTTCATTGGCTGCGTCAACCTCCATCGACTTCGGAATGAAGATGCCCTCCTGACCGTCATTGTCATAGACGGCAAGCTCAATCGGGATAATCATGCCGTTGTGCTCAATGGACTTCAAGGCTATGGAAAGCCTTTCGCCTTGCAATCGTGCCACTCCGACAATGACAGAATTTCGTGGTATCTCTCTATTGCCGACACGCATGGCTTCCAGCAGTCTCAACCTTACTGCCTGTCCGTCCGTTATGGTCTGGTTGCCGTGGATGCAGGCAGAAATCGTGTTTTTGTCGGAAACACCACCTCTTCCGATGGCGGTATTGAACCTTGCCGAAGCCTTTTCCGAGTAAGAGGCGACAAACTCCTCGTTACTCATGGGGCGGGTCAAAGACGAGACCACACGCCTTTGCACTTGCCTTACAGAGGAAACCTTGGCTTTCTTGCCCTTGGTGACAGCTTCCTTGTTTTCCTCTGTTGCTGTTTCAGCCGATGAAGGACTTGCCGCATTGGCATTTCCACCAGGCATGTACTTTGCCGCAAGTTGATAGGACTTCTCCATAAGGGCGACTTGCTCGTCCATATTGGAACGCTTGTTTTCCTGCTGCATCATGCTTGCCTCCAGCTCGTCAAGACGTTTCCTCAACTCAGCATCTTCGCTGCTTCCCCCTTGCTGTGGCTGTTCATAGAAACCGCCCAAGGTCGTGTTCAAGGTTTGGTATGCCTCGGCAGACGAGCGGATGGCATCCGCCTCTTTCCTTTCTTCCTTTGTTGGCTGCTGCCCAGACTGCATCAGGTCAAAATCCTTGCCTTGACCGGATGCTGTCGAATCAATGCCTGGCATGTACTCACCAAGAGTGTTCATTGCTCTGCTTTTTTCCTTTTGCTTGTTGGCAAGATCCTCCTTGGAGTATGCCTTACGCTTGTCCGCCTCCACATCAGTCTTCTCCGCATCAGGCATTTCCATGTTGAATCCCTTGCTGCCTTTCTCACCCTCTGATGCCGACGGCTTGAAGATGAGCCATAACACCAATGCGCAGACGAGACACATGCACGGTATGGCTATCATCTTGTTGCGCTTGATACGCTGTTCCTCTGTCAAAGGCTTCTTTTCCTTTGGAGCCTTATCCGGCTCCACCTTGTCATTCTTCTCCTTCTCCATGTGTCAATTCATTTTGGTTGGTCACTTGCTGCCCCTTGTCGGTGGGCAACTTTACACTCTCAATATGCTCAACCTCTATATTTGAGGTCTTGCCGTTTCCAAAGTTGATGATGGCTGAACCTATCATGTAAAGGCTACAGAGGGCAAACAAGCCGAACATGACGAGCACGACTTTCAGTCTCACCCTTGGCGGAAGGGAATCCAGCCTGTCACGCAGTCTTCCCTTCATACCATTCACCTTTTCTTGGATTGTCTTTATCGGATTTTCCATTCTTGCTATTTTTATCGTTCTACTGTACTGATGTCCCTGTTCTCCACAATGGTGAAACCTTCAATGGTAAAACCATTCGGGTTGTCGTCGGAGCGTGTGGCGTTCACCAACCTGCATACGGTGACAAGACTTCTCTCCGTCACATTGCTCTCTCGGAGTATCACCTGCCGTGCGTAGGTCTTGGCTTGATAAGGGTAGTTATCAAAGTTACAGACCACGCTGTCAACTTGCAGCGACTGGTTGATGTTTCCCGCGATGAGTCTGTTGTAAAAACCTTTCTCCGCAAAGTCCTGGTAATAGTTGTATGCGCTCTTGTCTGCCAGCAGCAAGGCTCGTTTCACGTTGTGCTCGATGGCGCTCTTTTCGGGAGATAGCGTAAAGAACAGCTCATGAAAGCGTCTCACGTGTTCCCTTGCCTCGGCAGGTCTGTTCTGTGAGAGGTCTTGCGAGAGGGCGAGCATCAGCGACTTGCCTCCATCAAGGACGTATATCTTCTCGCGTTGCTTCTCCGCAAATCTGAATGCGAACACCACCGAACATATTGCGACAACAGCGCAACCGATGACGAGGACGATGCAGAACAGGCGTATCTGCCTGAACGAGGTCTCGATATTCTTCAATGACTTGAATTCCATTTTTCTTTTCGTTGTATTGTTCATGAATGACTATATTTTCTTAAATCCGCTCTTGATGAGCCTTCCGGCACGTCCTGCCACATTTCCAGCCGTTGCTCCTGCAATGCTTCCGCCCAGTGAGCCTGCCGTGTTCACGTTCCGGTTGTAGTTGCCGATGCCGCCACCTGCCTGTATGATCCATCCCGCCACGGTCGGTATGGTGAAGTAACCGATGATTCCGATGATGAGGAAAACGATGTAAACACCGTTGCTTGCCTCAATGGAAAAGTTCGGATCGTTCTGCAATGCCTCGATGTCGTTTTGCAGCATCAGCACCTGTATCTTGGCAAGGATGGTACTGAACAAGTCCGAAACGGGTAGCCAGAGATAAATCTGTATGTACCTGCAGAACCATTGCGTCAGCGTGGACTGGAATCCGTCCCATACCGATATGGCGAAACAAAGCGGTCCGAGGATGGACAGGACAATGAGGAAGAATGTCCTCAGCACGTCTATGACCAGTGCAGCGGCTTGGAACAGCAGCTCCAGCAGTTCACGGAAGAAATCACGGATGCTCTTTTTCATGCTGTACATGCCACGCTCCACATACATTCCTGCCATTGTCACCACGTCGCCTGGTGACCAGCCGAGTTCGTCAAGCTGCTTGTCAAACTCCTCGTTGCTTACAAGGTATGCAGTTTCCGGATTGCGTTTCATCGCCTCATACTCCAGTTTGTCTTTCTGCGCCCGGTATTCATTCATGTCGAAGGTCTGTGTCTCCAACATGGAATGTGTACCTTGCACGATGGGACTCATCACGCTGTTGAGCGTACCGAGCACGATGGTCGGGAAGAACATGATGGCAAGTCCGATGGCAAACGGACGGAGCAGCGGAAATACATCTATCGGCTCTGCCCTTGACAGTGACTGCCAAACCCTCAGGGCGACATAGAACAGCGCCCCAAGTCCTGCAAGTCCCTTGGCGATGTCCGTCATGTCGGAACACAGCGGCATCATCTCGTCATACAGGGAGCGCAGTATCTGGTGAAGATTCTCGAAATCCATAGGCTACCAGTATTTCTCGTTTGACTTGCCGTAGAGTCCCATAATGCGGTCGAGGTCGTTTTTCTTCTTGGCACGCAGATAACTCACGGAAATGTTCTTGTTGGTATAATAGCTCACGAGATTGCGGTAACGCTTCATCTTCGAGTAGCAGCGTTCCACCACGTCCATTCGCTCCTTGTCCGTCATGGAAAGGGTCGTGATGTTCACCACATTCTTCAGTTCTGTCAGCACATCGTTGCTTTCCTCCAGCAGTTTGGTGTAGCCGAAGCCGATGGCGGAGAGTTCCTCCACGGAGAAATTGTCATCGTGCATCATCTTCTGGTAGTTGTTGATGTAGATGTCCGTGATGTCGCCCACCATGAGGATGGTCTGCTGCACCTTGCGTGCGTCCTTGACGAGGTTGTTCACCGACTTCAGCGCATCGTAGTACTTCTTGCCCTGCTCGTAAATCTTCACGGTCT